>CAMZET010000201.1 GCA_947305825.1 uncultured Verrucomicrobiota bacterium | reverse complement strand
CGGACGGCTCCCAGAGCGAGAGGAAGAGCATTCGCCCCTTGGCGCAGAGGGCCTCCTTGTTGCGCGGCGGATGCCATCTTGCGCCGAAGCCTTCGGGCGACAATACGACAATCGAGCCCCCGGCCCTGTAAATGGCGTTGCCGCATTCCTTCTCGCATGGACTCATGAAGGTGCCGATGCCGGCGCCGCCCGGACCCGTGCGCCCTGCGCGGCATAGCGCTTCCTCCCATTCCGCGCCGTCTGGACGCCATTTGCGCGAGCAGCGAAACGGCTCAATCACAGGCAAATCGAGTATCGCCTTGTTGCCATATGCGAACCATTCGCGCCCGGCGAACGATACGCGCCCGACTTGCAAGAAATACCGCCTGTTGCGCCGCCGCAGCCAAGCACGCTTCGGGTTTTCGCGTATGTAGCGCGTGAAGGCGGCAAGCTGGTTTTCTTTCTTCACTATCCAATCGTGCCACTCTCGCCGGAAAACCGGCGGCCGGGAGGCGAAACCGTTTGCAAGATTTGCAAAACTCTGATGGGCGGCCATCCCAAACCCTCCAAGCGCTCCTAGTCTTCCAGGCTGCCCATCAGAGTTTTGCATTCCAATTACACGCCAATACTCGCCCTCCAGCGCGGCGACGAGCGCTTCGACATGGGCGACGAGCGACGGCCCCCCTTCGCGCAGATGGAAGAGGATATGGAGATGGTCTGGCATGACGATGAAAGTCTCGATTGTCCAGAGTCCGGCGCGAGCGGCGGCGAAACCCTTGATTGCGCGGGCGAAGGCGTAGGTGAAATCGTTGGCGAGCAGGTAGCGGACGCGCCCAAGCGAATCTTTGCCCGGGGAGACGTCGCGGGCGATTCCGGAGAACGACGCCGCGCCTTCGACAGCCTGAAGCGTGACCATGTAGAACAGGGGGCGCGTATAGTCGAAATCTGGAAGTCTGCCCATGCCGCTGCCCTTTCTTTCGCTCAGACCATCATGCCGAAAAGCATCGTGGAGTCCGGTGCGCCGCTGCGGTCGCCGCCATCGTCACCGTCACCGCCGCCGCCGCCGTCTGCCGCGGCGGCGATTCTCCCGCGCCACTCGCCGGCGGTCACGGCGAACGCTGCAAGCGTCACAAGAAACCCCTCCTCGTCCTCAGGCCAGGCGAAACGCGACAGGCGCACCCGCGCCCCGTCGCCGCCGTCCGCTTCCTGGTCCGCCTCGAGCCCGAGCGTCGCGCCGCCGGTCCCCTGGAAAGCGTGGTTCGCCTCCAGCATCTCCCGCAGCGCCGCTTCCGCGCCTTCGGGCAAGGAGCCCAATTCCGCCGTGAGCGCGACCCCGCCCTCCGCACATTCGCCAAGCGTCATGGCGATGCCGTCGATCTCGAAGGCGTCGCCGCCTTCGAGACCAAACCGGCTCTCCATGAATTGCTTTGTTTCGGAATAATCCATCATGCTCCTTTACGGGCGGCGCGGATGCTCGCTACTTGAGATTCGCGAGGAAGGAGACCTCGCGCCGAGCCTTCAGGCGCAGAGGCGCGGGAACGAGGTCGATGGCTCCGGCGTACATATTATTGGGGCCGGTCATGGGGTGCAGCCTGCTGTTCAACGGCGCATCGTCGTAAGCCGAGAAATCGACGCCGGAAAGGCGGTCGAGCTCCTCGGCTTCTATCGATGTCGAGATGAAATACTTGACTTCGCTGCCCTTGCCGCAGACGACAGGCTCGCCCGCGACGACTACCATCTCCGGCTTCAACGTGAGATTGCCCTTTATCACCACGTCGCCGTTGGCGGAAAATTCCAGCGCGAACAAAGATTCCGTATTATACGAGCCTCCGGGCATGAAGCCGTTGACTTGATTGCGCCCGTCCGGGTCGAGCATCGTGCCTGTGCCGAAGGTGACGGCGTTGAGCGTGGTCTGGGTGGCGAGCTGCATCACGATGTCTGCCTTTTTCTTCATCGCCGGTTCGAGCGAAGAGTAGGTGGCGTCGGGATTGCGCGAGATGAACTTCGCGAACTGGTCGCGCGCCAAGTTCGCATCGGTCTTGGAAACGACTCCCACGCCGGCGAGCGTGATGTTCATGCGCCGGAAATCCTTGTAGAAGGACGTATCCATGAACTTGCCTGCGGCAAGATTCTTCATATCCACGAGAAGGCCGCGGTTCTGGTGGACGGCGGCGTTGCGCTCGATCTCGCCGGCGATACCGACATGGGCATTCGGCACTGGCTCTGCGCCGAGCTTGTTGCTGATGACCGTCTTCAGTTGCTGCGCCGCCGGGCCGTTGCCTTCCACGAACTTGCCGATTGCCGCCTGCTTGTCCTGGGCCATCTTAGCCTTCCTCACGGCAACAAGGTCGGCCTCGCTTAAGGCGAGTTCAGGGAGTGGCTTACCATCGGCTATCAGGTTTGAAAACGCCTTGAGCGCTCCGGCGGCGAGAGACTTGAGGAGAGTCGGGGAAATGTAGGCGTTGGAAGCGGCGAGAGGCTCCGCAAGGGCCTTGGCGGCGGGCTTGCCGGGCGCGAAGAGCGCGACCGCCTCGGCCGTCGTGACATTTGTCATTCCCGCCTCGCGGCACGCCTCGACGAGCGCCTTCGCGTGCAGCGGCGGCATCGCGTCCGTACCGAGCGTACGGGCGAGCCGCTTGTTTTCGTCCTCTGGATAGGGGCTCATGCGCATCACCATCGCGGCGCTGTCGGCGCGGGCGTAGTTGGCTTCGTAGGCGTCGTGCGTCGCATCCCGCGCGTCTTCGCGCAGCACGAACGCGCGCGCTTTTTCCGCGAGGGCGAGGTTGTCGCCGATGGCCATTGGCAGGACGCTGCTAGCGACGTTGTTGATGTCCGCGCTGTCCGCCATGATTTCCGCGCCCATGTGCTCCGTTATCTGCTGGATCATCCTGCCCTTGAATTCGACGAGGGCGTCGAAGCCCGCCTGGACGTCGAGGTTGGCCGCGGAGAGCTTGGTCTCGAGTTCCGCGAGGGCCGGGCGCAGCGCTTCGGCGATTCTTGCGAACTTGTCGAGGTCGAACGTATTGGGCGAGAGGGAGTCGAGCGTGAGGATGTGGGCCTTGACGACCTCCTTGGCAAACGCTGTCAGGTTCATGGCGTCGAGTTTGGCGAACGCCTCGATGCGCGGGCGCACGAATTTCTCGGCCTCGGCGCGGAAGACGGCCTCGATTTCCTCGGGCGTCTCTGCCTTGATGGCTCCGGAGGCTATCTTGTCTGCAATCTTCTTGCCGTTGATGGTGAGGTTGCGCGGCTC
>CAMZET010000200.1 GCA_947305825.1 uncultured Verrucomicrobiota bacterium | reverse complement strand
GAGGAAGTTGTTGCCGCCGACGACATAGCCGAGGCCGACGAAGAGGAAGAAGAGGAACCTGCGGAGGTCGCTGCTACTCCTGCCGCCGCAGAGCCCGCCGCTCCCGTCGCCGTCGCCGAAGAGCCAGCCGCCGAGCCGGCCGCGCCCGCCCCGGCCGCAGTCGCCGCGCCCGCTCCCGCCGCGCCCGCCTACTCAGGACCCGACGCGAGTCTCATTGCCAGCATTGCCGCCACCGAGAAACTGCGCCGCGAGTCCTACGACCTCCAGGCCAAGCGCCTCGTCGATGCCGCTCGCGCCTTCATGCGCAACGGCGAATACATCGACGCCGCCAGGCAGTACGCCAGCGCCCTCAAGCTCCTCAACGACAGCCCGACGTCCGCCGCGCTCCGCCGCGAATGCGAACAGGGCATTGCCGAGGGCTTCTACCGCGCCGCTCTCCAGGAGGATACGACCGGACGCCGCGAGAAGGCCAAGGAATTCATGGAACGCGCCATCACCTGGCGCCATCCCAAGGCACGCCGCCAGCTCGAAGCCTGGAACTCCGAGGACGACCCAGACCTCAACAAGACCGAACTCTCCACCATTACCCAGCGCCGCAACGAGCCTGACTTCAAGGAACAGCGCCAGAAGAACATCCAGCTCCTCAAGCGCGCCCGCCAGCTCCTCGGCGTCCGCGACCTCAACGGCGCCCTCGAAGCCTGCGAACTCGTCCTCGTCACGGACCCATACAACTCCGCCGCCATCCGCATCCGCAGCGTCATCGAGAAAAAGCGCAGGACGCTCCTCGGCCAGGAACGCAAGGCCGCTCGCGACGGCATGATCGCCGACGTCGATGAGGCTTGGAGGCCCGTCTACGCCAAGAACGCCAGACAGATCGACAATGCCACCGGCAACACCCGCAAGGATCCGCTCGGCGAAGACCCCGAACTCGTCCAGGAGCAGACCATCATCAAGCGCATGAAGGAGATGACCCTCCCGAACATCGACTTCAAGCCGCCGGCCACCATCATCGACGCCATCGACTACTTCCGCAACGCCTCGCGCGACTATGACCGCCCAGACCTCCCGCTGGAACAGCGCGGCTTCAACTTCGTCCTCAAGACCCCGGAGACGCTCCGCGCCAGCGCAGAGGTCGTGGTAGAGGAGTCCGAGGGCTTCGGCGGCAGCGACGACGAGCCGATGGCCGGGCCTTCACAGGCCGGCGTCCCCGTCATCCCCATGATTACCGCCAAGGAAATCTCCTTCTTCGACGCCCTCAAGCTCGTCTGCGAGTCCGTAGACTACAAGTTCAAGGTCCAGGGCCCGATGGTCATGATCATGCCCAAGGACATGACAATCGAAGACATGGTGACGCGCTCCTACCCGGTCGTCGCCGCGTTCATGGACCGCATGGGTTCTGCCTCGAGCGACATGAAGGAAATGAAGTCCGCCGGCTTCGGCGGTTCCTCCTCGCGCCGCAAGGAAGACGAAGAAGAGAACCAGGAGAAGGACTGGAAGGAATTCTTCGAGCTCCTCGGCGTCAAGTGGCCTGAAGGCTCCTCCATCATGTATATCAAGACCATCGGCAAGCTCCGCGTCAAGAACACGTACGAGAACCTGGCCGAACTCGAGAAGGCTCTGACGGAACTCAATGCCGACCCGAAGCTCATCGAAATCGAGGCGCGTTTCGTCGAAGTCTGCCAGGAAGACCTCAACTCGCTCGGTTTCGAGTGGATTCTCAACAGCGACTACTCGCTCAACGTCGGCAAGCACCTCTCCCGCGCACTTCATCTGAAGAGCGGCAAGTGGGGTTCCCGCACCGGTTCTTCGACGGATGCGACGACATACAGCACCACGAGTGACGCGCTCTCGCAGAACGGCGGCTCCGCCAGCCTCATCTCGTCCGCCCGCAACCAGAACAACTTCTCGCAGTCCATCACCGATACGACCTACGTCAACGGCTCCGGCAACCGCTGGGGACGCGACTACGGCAACAGCACCCGCAAGGGCGTCGGCGTGAATGCCTTCGGCGGCGACGCCGAGCAGGGCACCGGGATGCGCTACCTCAACACGACCTCGAACCCGATTGCCGGCGAGTCGAGTTCCATCAACGACCAGTTCATGCGCGTGAACGCCTTCATCGGCAACGCCGACCTCTCGATGATCCTCCACATGCTCTCGCAGCGCAGCGACACCGACCTCCTCTCCGCGCCGAAAGTCCTCACCAAGCCCGGCGTCCAGGCCGTCATCAAGGTCGTCACCGAATTCATCTACCCGACCGACTACACGGTGCAGCTCAACTCCTCCTCGTCTTCGTCGGGTTCCAACTCCTCCAGCCAGTCGGCGATTCTCGCCGTCGTCGAGCCAGAAAGCTTCACGATGCGCGAAGTCGGCGTCATCCTCGACGTCACGCCGACGCTCACGGACGACGGCAACCTCATCGACCTCGAACTCGATACGCAAGTCGTGGACGAGCCGACGTGGAAGAACTACGGCATGAGGATACCGTTCACGGGCAACTCGTCGCTCCAGTCGTTCGAGGGTATCGGCGACATTCTGACCGGCCTCTCCGAAGTTCTCGGCACTCTCGGCACGGGCTTGAGCGACACGGTGAAGGCGACGTTCGCGGAGTCCGCCGTCAATTCAGCCAATTCCGCGCTGAACAGCCTCACGACGTCGTCGAGCGAGAACATCACGTACTACGACGCGCCGATGGAGCAGCCGTTCTTCCACGTGCGCCACATCAATTCGGCCGTGTCGGTGTATCCTGGTGCGACGATTGTGATGGGCGGCCTCATCACCGAGCAGCGCAAGGCGATGGACGACAAGATTCCGTTCCTCGGCGACCTGCCGTTCGTCGGCCGCTTCTTCCGCTCCCACTCCGAGCAGACCTCGAAGCGCAACCTCCTCATCTTCGTCACGACGCGCCTCGTGGACGTCCACGGCCGCGAGATGCAGATGACCGGCGGCGAGTTCACCGAGGAAGGCGTCATCTCCGAGAACGAGGCAGAGTAGGATTTTCGCCATGCCGCCCGCCGGGCGTCAAGGCAAACCAAAACAAGCAAAGCATGCAGCAAAGCGAAAGCGCGCCTCCGGCGCGCTTTCGCTTTGCTGTGGAACGGACACCTCGTCCGTTCCCCTTGGGGCGCAAGACGAACGCTCCTCGCACATGTGGAACGGACGCCTCGTCCGTTCCCCTTCGTACGAAGTCGAACGCAGTCTAATTGAGTGGTGCGCTGTGCGAGGGGCGATCGACTTGCCCCAAGGGGAACGGACGAGGCGTCCGTTCCACATGTGGAGAGTGAT
>CAMZET010000199.1 GCA_947305825.1 uncultured Verrucomicrobiota bacterium | reverse complement strand
CCTTGGCGTCTTTGGCGGCGGGGGCCGCCGGCACGGGCTTGGCGGCAATCGCGCCCACGGGGCACGCGGCCGTGCAATCCCGGCACTGCACGCATTTCGTCGCGTCTATGCTTCCGCCTTCTCCGCGCCCGGCTATCTTTATCGCCGCCGCGCGGCAGCCGCGCTCGCACTTCCGGCATCCCACGCATTTCGACGGTTCTATCCGCAGTCGGAACGGCGCAAAGCGCGACAGCGCGCCGAGAAGCGTGCCCACGGGGCAGACCCAGTTGCACCAGACGCGCCCGCGCCACACGCCGAGCGCCACGATCGCCGCGCCCAGCAACGCCCCGGCTACCGTCGTGCATATGCGCCCGAACAGCCCGTACGGCTCCAGCCAAGACCAGCCTAGCCCGGCGAAACCAAGCCCCAGGAACACCGCGAGAAATACGCAGCGCACGACGGCCTGCGTTTTACCGCTGGCTTTCTGCGCCTTGCGCCGATGCAGAACGAACGCCAAATCCTGCAAAATCCCCAGCGGACACAGCACGCTGCAATACCAGCGTCCGGCGAGCAGCGTCAGTGCGAGCAGCGCCGCCGCCACGGCTCCGCACGAAAGAACCGCCGGCCAGAACTCCAGCCGCGCTATGCAGGCGAGCCACTTGCCGCCCAAACCCGCAAACAGCGCGACGAACGCGGCCAGAACCGCTCCGGCCGCAACCCGGCGCGCGACGACTATGGTTTTCGACATATTACGCATGACGCTCCTCCTTCCTCCATTCCGCCACCGTGGCGTCGATTTCGGCAAGGCGCGCGGGTATGTCTATCCTCTGCGGGCAATGGTGGTTGCAGCGCCCGCAGCCGATGCAGTGCTCCGCCTGGCGCAAATGCTCCATCGAGCGGTCGTAGTCCTTCAAGAACGCCCGCCTGTGCGCCGCGTATTTCGGCGTCCCCCTCTCCGGAAGGCGGTCCGAGACGCACGCTCGGTTCCAGCAGTCGAAAACGCCAGGTATGTCTATGCCGTACGGGCACGGCATGCAGTACTGGCAGAGGTTGCACGGGATGGTCTTGTTGGCGAGCATGAGAAGCGCGGCCTCCTCCAGCCCCGCCAGTTCCGCGTCGGTAAGCGGCTTGAGCGGCGAAAGCGTGGCGACGTTCTCGCGCAGGTGCTCCATGTACGTCATGCCGGAGAGGATGGTCAGCACGTTCGGATACGTTCCGCAGAAGCGGAAGGCCCAGGAAGCGAGCGACGCGTTCTGGTCCATCGCCTTGAGGCGCGAAGCGACGGCGTAGTTGAAGCGGGCGAGACGCCCGCCCAGAAGCGGCTCCATAATTACGGCGGGGATGCCGCGGGAAGCCAGCGTCTCGTACAGGTATTGCGCGTCGAGGTTGCGGTCGTTTACTTCCTTGGCGTGGCGCCAGTCCACGTAGTTCATCTGTATCTGGCAGAAGTCCCAGTTGTAGGTGTCGTGGTGTTCGATGCACCATTCGAAAGCCTTCGGGTCGCCGTGGTAGGAAAAGCCCAGGTTGCGGATTCGCCCGGCGGCTCGCTGCTCGACGAGCCAGTCCAGCACGCCGTTCTCCAGATACCTCTTCGAGAACGTCTCGAATCCGCCGTTGCCTATCGAGTGCAGCAGATAGAAGTCGATGTAGTCGGTGCGGAGGTTCTTCAGCGACGTCTCGAACATTTCAATCGACTTCTCCCGCGGCCAGAATACCTCCGCGAAATTGGAGAGCTTCGTCGCGATGAAATAGGAAGAGCGCGGATGGCGCGAAAGGGCGATTCCCATGACCGTTTCCGACTCGCCGCGGCAGTAGACGGGCGAAGTGTCGAAGTAGTTCACGCCATGCTCCAGCGCGTAGTCGACGTGGCGGTTCACCTCTTCCTGGTCGATTGCTGCGGACGAGGCGCCCTGCGCCCAGCCGTTGGCGTGGCCGCCATCGCGCGTCGGCAGACGCATCGCGCCGTATCCGAGCAGCGAGACCTGCTCGCCTTTCTTCGCCGTGCGAAGTGTCATCGCTGGCTTCGCACCGCCCGCCAGCCCGGACAGGAATTCCCGCCGGGAGATTTCGTTCGTTGGCATTTACCTCGATCTCCTTCTTTGGTTTTTGCCGTTTCGTATTGCCGCGTCCCGGCGCCCCGTCAGCGTATCTTGAGCAGCAGAATGAGCAATATTGGCATCACGGCAAGCTGCAGGAGGATGAAGCGCATGAGAACTTGCGCGTTGGACCAGTGCAGGTTTTTCTTGCAGTGGTCGTGTAGCGGAAAACGTATCTTCCTGATGGCGGCGTCTTCGCCTATTTCAAAGCCGACCTTCTTCGCCAGGCGCAGGAGCACGAGTTTGCCGAGGCCGCCGCCGCCGTTGACGAGCGCGATTGGCGCGAGCGCGAGGACTATGAACGGGTTGCCTGTCATGAGCGACGCGGCCGCCACGAGCATTCCCAGGAATCGGCTTCCGGCGTCTCCCATCAGTATGCTCGATGGCTCGGCGTTCCACCACAGGTACGCCCCGAAAGAACCTGCCGCAATCATCACGACAATCGCCCAGCGGGCCGCCTCCGCGTACACGGGAATAAGGAAGTAGTGCGCTACGGGACGGTAGCCGACAACCACGTAGAGTATCACGGCAAGCATCGTCAGCGCGATTACCGTCAGCGACCCGGCGAGGCCGTCCACGCCGTCGGAGCAGTTGGTCGCGTTCATCGTGAACCAGAGTATGAATGCGGCGACCGGCACGTAGAGCCAGCCGGAGACCACGTATGCGCCGTTGATGGGGCCTGTGAAAAACGGCAGCCAGACGAGCATGCCGCCGTCCTCGTGGTGCCCGAGATAGATGAACGCCGCCGCCGCGAGCGACACCGCCAAATCGAGAAGTCCCTTCTTCAACTCGCCCCAGGGTACTTGCGCGCGGTCGTCGAAATAACCAAATAGCATCGCCGCATAGAGCGCCAGGACGGTCATCAAGTCCCAGAAGGCCAGGGGGGCGAAGACGAGGATTACCGGCAGCGCGACTAGCGTAATCCAGAAGCCGGCGCCCGTCGGCTTGCCGGCCGACTGCATCCCTCCCAAATCCTTGCAGAGCGCCTTGCCGCGGTCGCGCGGTAGGCGGTTCCACAGACGCGGCAGAAGGAGAAGCGTCAGGAGCGCGGCGGTAAACGTGCCGCCGGCAAGCAGAAGCGCGTGCGACTGGAGAAGGCGGAACGGACCCCACAGTGGCGTAAGGTAGTTCGAGAGAAAATAAAGCATCGTTCGTCCTCGGCAATGGCGGGCCTGGCGGGACTCGAACCCACTACCCGCTGCTTAGAAGGCAGCTGCTC
>CAMZET010000198.1 GCA_947305825.1 uncultured Verrucomicrobiota bacterium | reverse complement strand
GCGCTTCCACGGCGATTATTCCGGTCGCGAGGTCTTCCAGGACTTCGAGGTTGGCCTGGCGCTCGACCACCGAGCGCATCCGCTCCGAGTATTCGGCCTTGGCGCACTGCGTCCGCGTCGCCCGCACGGCAGGACCCCGGCTGCGGTTCAAAATCTTCGCCTGGAGGGCCGTGGCGTCCGCGTTGCGCCCCATCTCGCCTCCGAGAGCGTCGAGTTCGTGCACGAGATGGCTCTTGGCGAGCCCGCCGATGGAAGGGTTGCACGGCATCTTCGCGACGTCGGCGAGAGACGGCGTGACGAGAAGGGTGCTCGCGCCCATGCGGGCGGCGGCAAGCGCCGCCTCGACGCCCGCGTGCCCGCCTCCCACCACTATTGCGTCATATCCTGTAGTTTTCGCGCTCATCGCCGCAGATTATACCATATCCGCCTCCAGTGCGCTTGACCGCCCCGAAGCCGCGCCGCCCCGCCCTGCGCCGCCCTTGCGCCGGAAGACAGGATATGGTATAATATGCTTTGACTGGAAATGGCAGGGAGTGTTTTTCGATGAAAATGCATCCGACAGCAGCGATTACGGCGTTGTGGGCCGCATTGGCCGCTTTTGCGCAAGGCGGTACGCTTCCGTCTACAGATTTCGAGGCTTTCGATGCCGGCGAGTACGTGACCGAAATGACGCCGGAAGACCCCACTGCTGTGCGCAACTACAACACGTACTGGGGCATTCTCGACGGCATTTCCAATATCGTGGAGGCGGCGGACAGCGCTGGGCTCGCGACGGTGGCGACGTTCTCGTCCGGCGAGGGCGATTTCGACTCGGCGCTGCGTCCGGCCGCGTATTCCAACTCCGTCTCCAACACTAAATACCTTTCTGTTTCCACGGGCGGCGAGACTCTCTTCCGCACCATAAACCACTTCGCCCAGGTGAACGGCGTGGGCGACGTGGACCGCACCGGCGGCAAGGACTCCGCCTACGCTGCGGCCCCGCTCTATTTCTACCGCTATCAGCTCAAGGACGGCGTTCCTCTCTATTTCGACTCCATGGTGAAGTTCGTCGCAAGCCCCGAGCCGCCGGAGCGCGAGGGCGACGAGAAAATCCAGATTTACCTCCACGAAGACCAGGCCAACGCCCGCAACAGGCTCGTCGTCGTCTCCGGAAAGGTCGCCGCCGACGGCTACACGCTCTCCCTCGCTTCCAACATCATCGAGAACGTCGAGGTCGAGGACGGCTCGTGGCATCGCCTGACCATCGCCGCCGAGACGCGCACTCTCGCCAACCTCGACACCGCCATTTATTTCACGATTTACCTGGACAGCACGAGAAAGCTCATGACGGCCGACGGCACGTCCGAGTTCGTCGGCATGATGATAACCGGCAACGGCGGCACGTCCACGCTCAGCGGCATCGGCTTTTCCGGCACGGGCGCCATCGATGAAATCGTCATCACCGACGAGAACCCGCTGCCCGACGTCCCGGAAATCGAAATACCGGTCACCCTCGGCGAACACGTCGTCTCCGCCACCGTCTACGGCCAGACCCTGACGGCGGACGGCACGTGCACCGTGCCGGGCGACGACGCCACGTTCGGCGACGGCTCCATCTCCGCCGTCGCGGAAGACGGCTACATTCCTTACATCATGTATAACGGCGGCGAAATCAGACTCGACCTCCTCCCGTCCACCGTCACCGCCGCCAAACTCATAGACGAAGAAGGGGGCATCGTCCTCTCCGCCAAACCCGCCACCGTCACGGTCTCCGTCGACGGCGCCGACCCAGTGGGCTACGTCTCCCTCGAAGACGCCATCGCGATAATCAACGTGCAGGGCGAATCCCTGAATCCCGCCACCGTCTTCGAAATCGTCCTCGGCGCAGACCAGACCCTCTCCGGCGATTATGGACTTTCGTTCGACTACTGCAATTTCGTCATAGACCTCGCCGGACATTCCATCATCTCCGACCCGAATAGCGAGGCGACCGAACTCATCTACGTGGCGCAGTCCGCCATCCTCACCATTTACGACAGCAGCGAGTCAGTGAGGAGCGTCATCGACGGCGTGCCGGACTGCACGATATTCGTGGACGGCGAGCTGACGTTCGGCAAGGAAGACGGCACGTGCGGCAACTTCGCGGTCGGCGGCGACAATTCAGACGGACTCATCTACCTTGGAGACGGAGACCTGCAGATATTCGGCGGCGAATACGAGTCTCTTCCGCGCTATTGGAGCGACGATTCCGAAGTCTCGCAGCAAGCCTATCTGCTGCCCGGATATTCGCTTGCTCAGACGGCGACCAGCGACGGGTTCTACGTGCTCGTAAGCGCGCTCTACGCGGAGCTTGACGACGGCGAGGCTCTCGTGTACACCGGCGCCGAACTTGAACCGACCCTGGCCGTCTACCGCGGCGGCGCCGCGCTAGCGGAAGGGGACTATACGGTCTCGTTCGCAAAGAAGGGCGCTTCGGGCACTTCGGCTGTCGTCGACGCCGGCGACTATGTCGCTACCGTGACGGGCGCGGGCGACTATGCCGGCGAGAGCTGCACAGTCGAATTCTGCGTGGAACAGGCGAGCATCGAGACGGCCTCCGTCGCCTTCACGCCGGAGACGGGGACGGCCGGCGACGACGCAACTCCCGACGTAGAAGTCTCCATGTCTCTGGGAGGCACGGCGACCGTCCTCGACCCGGAGAGCGACTATACGCTCTCCTGGAGCCCGGCGGAACCCTCCGACGCCGGCGTCTACACCCTCACCGTGACGGGCACGGGCAACTTCACCGGCACCGCCACCGCCTCCTTCACCGTAGAGGAGAGCCAGGAAGATGCCGCCACCGTCGACGGCACGGAATACTCTACGCCCGCCGAAGTCGTCGCTGCCGCCAACTCAGCAAGCTCCCTTATCTCCTTCCCGGACAGCTGGACCGTGAACACCAACGACAACACGGTTTCGTACGGCGGCCAGACCGCCACGTTCCCCGAATATTACGACATGGTTGAGGTCACCGGCGGCTACGTGCTCGAATTGAACGACCTCGCGCTCCCGGAAATCGACGTCGACGCCGACGGCAATCCCCTAACCGTGGGCGACGCTGCCTTTACTGTGTCAATTACCCTGGAGAGCCAATATTCCGGCCTCTGGTACCGTCTGGAACAGTACGACCCCATCGACGCCGCAGAACCCAGCGCCGCCGGCGCCTGGACAAAGGGCGCCACCGGCGTCACGCTCTCCATCGACCGCACCTCCGAAGCCACCTCCGGCTTCTACCGCATCGCCGTCACCGACACCGTGCAGTAGCGCAGGAGTGTTGGGTT
>CAMZET010000197.1 GCA_947305825.1 uncultured Verrucomicrobiota bacterium | reverse complement strand
CACGGCGGACGGTCGGGGCGTATTTTGCCGCGTCTGCGCGCGCTGTTGCCCGAAGGCGAGTTCGTGGCGTTGAAGAACATCGCGGAGGCGACGCGCCGGACGCGCGCGGCGACGGGATACGAGGCGGTGGTCGCGTGCGGTGGCGATGGAACGGTCAACGCCGTCGCGCGCGGCGTATTGGCGAACCGCGATACCTCTCTCAAGTTCGGCGTTCTCTACACGGGGACAAGTCCCGATTTCTGCCGTGCACACGGCATCCCGACGGAGGCGGAACAGGCAATTGCCGTCCTGCGCGCGGGCGCGGTGCGGGAGATTCCCGTACTCACCGCGAACGGCGAACCGTTCTTCTGCTCGCTGAATCTGGGGATGGGCGCGGCGGTTGCTGCTTCTGCCAATCGGCTGCGTCCGCGGCTCGGCGATTTCCTTGGAACGCTCGGGGCTGTCCTGCGCGAAGTTCTGCGCGGGCGGCGGTATGACCTCAAGGTGAACGGGGAGGAAATCCGCAACGTCGCCCATGCGCTTGTCACGCGAATGCCGCGTATCGCCGGCGGGCTCAAGATTGCGTTGCCGCCGCTTGCCGACGACGAGTCTGCGTTTTGGTTTGCGCGGGATGTCTCGCGGTTCGGGTGTCTGCGGATTGTCTGGAATCTGTATCGCGGGCGGCCCTGCGGGGAACTGCGCATCCTGCGCGGCCGGACCGATTTTTCATCCGATAATCCGGTCGCGCTTGAATACGACGGCGATCCGCACGGCGCGATACCCGTGGCAGTCACCTTCGCCCCCCGCCGTCTGCGTCTTCTTGTTCCCCATTTCCCGTTCCTCGTTACTCAACTCAAACACTCGAATTAGGATTCACATGGGATTGTTCGGTCCGAAATTGGAATGGGAAGAACCTTGGTCATGGGCTACAGGGCGGATGAAGTTCGAGCGTGGTGAAATGAAGTGGCTCCAGAAGGCGAGGGCTATGCAATTTTTACTTTGAAAGTAAAATCTGCATTGACGGAGGGCCGGTGAAGATGGTACAATATGCCGCATGAAAACTCGCATCCTGTCGAAGAAGCTTCAGGAGTACGCCGCGTCGTATCCTGCGATCACGCTTGTCGGTCCGCGGCAAAGCGGCAAGACGACACTCGTCAAGGACTGCTTCCCTCAACACCGGTATGTCAACCTTGAGGCGTTGAACGAACGGGAGTTCGCCGAGAGCGATCCAGTTGCGTTTATCGAACGGTTCAAGGGCGAAAAGGTGATTCTGGACGAAGTTCAGCGTGTGCCAAACTTGCTTTCGCAAATACAGGTGGCCATTGATGCCGGCAAGGGGAATGGACGTTTTGTACTGACCGGTTCGCAGAATTTTTCTCTGATGCGCGGAATTTCGCAGAGCCTTGCCGGCCGGACGGCTCTTTGCACGCTGCTGCCGTTTTCATTGTCTGAACTCGGCGTTGCCCGCAAGCGCCTCAAGCTAAACGCCGCGATGTGGAAAGGCTTCTATCCGCGCATCCACGAGGAAAGGCTGAATCCGGCGGAGGCATTGTCGTTTTACGTGAATACCTATCTGGAAAGAGATGTCCGTGAAGTGGAGAATGTCCGCAACCTGAGGACGTTCGCCACTTTTCTCCGGCTGGCAGCCGGAAGGACGGGGCAGGTGCTGAACGTTTCATCGCTTGCGGGCGATGCCGGAATAGCACCCAAGGTCGCGGGCGACTGGCTGTCGATTCTCGAGGCGAGCTATGTGATCGCGTTTCTGGAGCCGTGGCACGCCAACATCAACAAGCGGCTGGTCAAGGCGCCCAAGATGTACTTCCTTGACGTGGGTCTCGCCTGCAACCTCATCGGAATAACGGACGAATCGCAACTCGCAACACATCCGCTCAGAGGAGCGCTCTTCGAGACGATGGTGGTCGGGGAGTTTTTCAAGCGCATCGCTCATGAATGTCGCGGTGATCGCATCTCTTACTACAGGGATTCCAACGGGAACGAAATCGACGTTGTCCTGCAGACGGGTGATGAAACGCAACTTTGTGAAATAAAGAGCGGTGCCACATTCAGCGGCGACTGGACAAGGACGATGGAGCGTCTGCGCGGGCAATTCGGCGAGAACGTCAGGCTAAAAGTCGTATATGGTGGAGACGAATCCCAGAAGCGCACGGCGTTCGACCTTTGCTCCTGGCGCGCAATATGACCAGGGGAGAGGGTGGTCGTCAGCAAGCGAAGCCGGACAAGGAAAGGTAGACGTGACATGAATGAACAGACTTTCATCGAAACACTTTCCCGCATTCACGGCACGCGGCCGTTTGGGGCGGATGCGGAGGTCGTTCCGTTCGGCGGTACGCATCTGCTCGTCTCGACGGATTCCTTTTCCGAACGCGAGGACTTCCTTTCCGGCCTTGAGCCGGAGGCCATGGGACGGGTGATGGCGTATGGCGCGGTCTCCGACATTCTCGCCTGCGGCGCGAAACCGGAATTCCTCGTCCAGGCGTGGAGCGTCGATGCGTCGCACGACGAGCAATTTTACGAGCGTGTGGCGCAGGGCATCCAGCAAGTCGTTTCGCACTATGGCGCAAAGGTGATTGGCGGCGATGTCGGCACGGCGCCGGACTGGTGCTGGACGGCGACCGTGTTTGCCGCGTCGGCGTCGCCTGTCCGCCGCATCGCGACGAAACGGGTTGATTTTGATCTCTACGCCACAGGACCGTTTGGCGCGGCGAATGTCGCGGCGTTTCTCGGGCGCTTCCTCCCCGAACCCGCGCTGCGCGACCCCGTTCCCGCCGCGGCGCTGTTCGCCACCGATACGAGCGGCGGGTTTTTCGACGCGGTGGAAAACATCCGCCGGGTGAACGACGGCATCTGGATCGAAGTGGACGTCGCGCGCGCGCTCGCGCCGGGAATCGCGCACAGCCTTCCGGACGGCGTCGAGCCGGGCTGGGCGCTTGTCGGCGGCGTCGGCGAATACGAACTTCTGTTCGCCGTTCCGCGCGGTGTGCGCGTCGACGGCGCGATCCGTGTCGGTCGCGGCGGATTCGGCGATCCGGCACGGGGCGGCGAGGTCCGGGTCGTGTGCGGCGCGAAGACCGGGCGCCTGGTCGCGCCGCCGCCCGACTACCGCGCCCTCCCGCGCGAAAACTGGCTGTCCGCCACGGCCGCGTACTGGCAGTCACTGGAGGTCTAGAAGATGGAAACGGTTCTTGTCACGGGTGCTGGCGGCTACATCGGCTCGAACGCGGCGGCGTCTTTCGCCCGCGCGGGCTACCGCGTCATCGGCACCGTCCACCGCACCGTCTCGGCGCGTCTCGCGCAGCTGGGC
>CAMZET010000196.1 GCA_947305825.1 uncultured Verrucomicrobiota bacterium | reverse complement strand
CGGAACTGCCGCGTCGAGAACGCGCAGCGTTTCCTGCACTACAATTTCTCGGGCAACGAGACGTGGCAGAAGAACCGTCCGCTCCGGAGCATCCGTTTCGAGAACGTCGAGGCGGCGGGGCTTGCCCTGAGCCTCTGCGCCTACGGAGACGCCGAGTCGAAGCTGTCGCTTGCGCTGAAGGACTGCCGTCTTTCGTTCGCGAAGCCGCAGCGCGAGCTTGTGAGGGCGGCGCACGTGGAGGCGCTTTCAATGGACGGCGTTTGCGTGGAAGGCGTGGACGGTCCGTGCGTCCGCTCATGGGGCGACGTGGCGGTGCCGGAGCTGCGCGATTTCGCCGGTGCCGAGCCCAATGTAGTCGAGGCTGACGAGCCGTTCCGCGTGAATCCAATCTGACAGGAGGGAACTGACATGGAAGACAAGTTGATCGTCGCGGCCGCGGCCGCAATGCTGATGGCGGGATGCGCAACCGCGCCCAGGGCGCCGGTCGAGCCGCATCCGGACACGCCCGCCTATTCGTGGAAGCCGCTTTTCGCGGACGACCTTTCGGACGCCGAGTTCGAGAAGGGCTCGTGGAAGCTGGAGGGCGGCGTGCTGCGCAGTCTGCTCGACAAGCCGATCTGGACGAAAGCCGACTACGAGGACTACGTTCTGGACTTCGAGTACATGATGGAGAAGGACGGAAACAGCGGCGTCTTCATCTACCTCTCGAACCTCGACCAGTTCCCGAAATACAAGATCGAAGTGCAGCTCCTCGACGACGAAAGCCCGAAGTTCAAGGGCAAAGAGCTCGCCTATCAGCAGTCCGGCTCGCTCTATGGACGCGCTGCCGCGCTCGAGATAGCGTCGAAACACGCAGGCGAGTGGAACAGGATGACGGTATTCTGCCGCGGCAAGAGCGTGCATGTCGTCCTGAACGGCAAGGCTGTCGTGGACGCAAACCTGGACGACTGGAAGGATCCGCTGGTCAATCCCGACGGAACGCCCGTGCCGCCATGGCACCGCGGATTCCCCGCGCTCTCGACGATCCCGACGCGCGGTCGCGTCGGCTTCCAGGGCGTTCACGGCGATGCGGGCGTGCAGATCAGGAATCTTCGCATCGCCTCGCTCGGCGGAGCCGTGGCACGTCCTCCGATGAAGCTCGGATGCCAGCTGTGGGGCGTCAAGGATCTCTGGTTCGACAATCCCGACAAGCTTGCGGCGTTCGCCGAGATATTCCCGAAGGTCAGGGCGATGGGATACGACGGAGTGCAGTGCGGCTCGTTCATCCGCATGGACGCGGACAGGCTCGAGAAGCTGCTGAACGAGAACGGACTTTCCGTCGTCGACCAGCCGATCTCGTTCGAAGATGTCGAGGACGAGGCGAAGCTGGCCAAGACGGTCGCCTTCTGCCGCCGCTTCAAGGTCGGCTTCCTGTACATCCCATGGTTTGAAGGGAAGAGCGCGGAGGAGTGGCGCGCGTTCTGCCGCCGACTTGATGCGGCCGAGGCGAAGCTAAGGCCATACGGAATCCGCGTGGGATACCACCACCATGTCCACGAGCTGACGACGAAGATCGACGGAGAGCTCCCGTGGGATATCCTCACCGGGCCGGATGGAGCGCGGCTTGAGATGGACATAGGCCCCGTCCTTGAAGGCGGGCGTAATCCGGCGGAGGAGATCGCGAAGATGAAGGGGAGGCTTCCGAGCGGCATTCACGCAAAGCCGCTCGGCGCGACTGCGGCCGGCGCCGCCGGAGACCGGCAGGACTGGCCGAAGGTCGTCGCCGCAGCGGAGAAGTCCGGCGTCAAGTGGCTTGTCGTGGAATGCGAGAAGCGCCAGGGCACGTTCGACGACATTGCCGAAAGCGCAAGAAATCTTCGTCCTCTCGTATCTCTCGTCAACGAACTAAGATAGAAGGCAGTAACCACGAAATACACGAAACTCACGAAATGGAGAAGCACACAATGAAACTCAATCGTCGTCAGTTCTTTGCAGGTGCAGGCGCCGCAGGTCTATTCGCCGCAGGCGGCTGCAAGGGATTCCCCGCCATTACCGCGACGCGCAGCCCGAATTCGCGCGTGCGCCATCTCTCCATCGGCTGCGGCAACCGCGCCTGGGGCGACATCAACGAACTCTGCACCCATCCTTCCGTCGAGATGGCGGCGTTTTGCGATGTAGACGCGAAGTTCCTCGCGCAGGCGAAGGCCAAGTTCCCGAAGGCGAGGTTCTACCGCGACTGGCGCGAGATGTACGAAAAGGAGTTTGATTCCTGCGACTCCGTCTGCGTCGGGGCGCCTGACCACCACCATGTCGCCATGGCTACGGCAGCGATGAAGGCGGGCAAGCACGTCTACCTCGAGAAGCCGATGGCGAAGACGATGGTCGAGGCGAAGTTTCTCCGCGACGTCGCGGCCCAGACCGGCGTCGTCACGCAGATGGGCACGCAGTACAACGCCTACGCATCGGACCGCCAGGTCGTCGAGATGCTGCGCGCGAAAACGCTCGGGCCAGTGGAGTGCGTGTACCTCCACTCGACGCGACAGGGAATCTCGCGCCGGCGCCGCTTCCTGCCGAAGCCCGCGCCAGTTCCGGAGACGCTGGAATGGGACCTCTGGCTCGGCAGCGCCGCAGAGCGTCCCTACGCCGAATGGGTGTACCATCCGCTCATCTGGCGCATTTGGCGCGACCTCGGCAGCGGCTGGATCGGCGACATAGGCTGCCACCTCATCGCAGCCGCGTGGCGCGGGATGGACCTCGGCTCGACGCCGGTCAAGTCAGTCCTCGCCGAGACGATAACGGACGCGGAGGATTCGGTGAAGGACAAGGTCTGGCCGACTGCTGCGCACATCGTTTTCGACTTCGACGGAGTCCCCGCGTCCGACGGAAAGCCGTTCAGGTTCGAGTGGTTCGACGGCTTCAGCGATCCCGAGGTCCGCTCGCCCGCCGGCTATCTTCCGCCGGCTATCATAGACGAGCTCTACGCGAAGACGCCATGGGGCAGCCGCCCGCACGAGGGCAAGGCCGTCAAGTGCCGCGACGGATGGATACTGCAGCCGCACGGAGCAGACTTCGCCTGGGCCGTCCGTAACGACGGCCGCGCCGTGATGCCGCCGACGGTCGGCCCCGCGCCGACGCACTACCACGAGTTCCTGAACTGCGTGATTTCGGGCAACAAGGCCGCAACCGACTTCTCCTGGTCCACCTACATGCGCGAATGCGTGATCGCGGGCGAAATTGCAGAGCGTGTCCCGGGGGTGAAGATTGTCTGGGACGCCAAGGCCCGCCGCTTCGACAGCGACGCCGCGAACGCCTTCCTCACGCG
>CAMZET010000195.1 GCA_947305825.1 uncultured Verrucomicrobiota bacterium | reverse complement strand
GGCACGCGGTACTTGATGGCGGCCTGGCGGATGCGGCAGTCGTCGGCGCGCGAATCGCGCCGCCCCGACGGCGTGTTGATAATCAGGCAGACCTGGCGGTTCTTGATGATGTCGAGAACGTCCGGGCGACCCTGGCCGATTTTCGCCACCATCATCGCCTCGACGCCCTTTTCCCACAAATACTTCACCGTGCCTTCAGTGCCGACAAGCTCGAAACCGAGTTTCTCCAGGCTGAGCGCCGCAGCGACGACATCATCAGTCTTCTCGGAGAGTGAAACGAGGATTTTGCCAGGCTTGGTCGGCAGAGGCAGCCCCGCAGCTTCCTGCGACTTGAAGTAGGCGAGGCCGAACGTGTCCGCCAGCCCGAGCACCTCGCCAGTGGAGCGCATTTCGGGCCCCAGCACGGGGTCTACCTCCGGGAACTTCTCGAACGGAAGCACGGCTTCCTTGACGCCGAAATACGGAATCGTCTTCTTGTTGTGGAGGCCGAGAGCCTTGACCGTGGCGCCAAGCATCAATTCCGTGGCTATGCCGGCCATTTGAGTGCCGGCGACCTTGGAAACGAGCGGAACCGTGCGGCTCGCCCGCGGATTCGCCTCAATCACGTAGACTTTGCCGTTCTCGATGGCGAACTGCATATTCATGAGCCCCACGACTTTGAGTTCCGCCGCGATGCGCCGCGTGTACTCCAGAATCGTCGCCTTGTTCTCGTCGGAAATCGTCACCGGCGGCAGCACGCAAGCGGAGTCTCCGGAATGGATGCCGGCGAGTTCGATGTGCTGCATGATTGCCGGTATGAACACGTCCTGGCCGTCCGAAAGCGCATCCGCCTCGCATTCGAGCGCGCGGCAGAGGAATCGGTCGAGATAGAGAGGACGGTCAGGCGTCACGCCTACTGCTTTGTCGACGTATTCGCGCAGCATTATTTCGTCGTAGATTACTTCCATGCCGCGGCCGCCAAGGACGAAGGACGGGCGGATGATAAGCGGGTAGCCGAGGCTCTCCGCGCACTTCAGGGCGCCGTCGAGGTCGCTCGCCATCATCGACTCCGGCATCGGTATGCCGAGGCGATCCATTATGGAATGGAAGAGGTCGCGGTCTTCGGCGTCGTCTATGGAATCCACTGAAGTGCCGAGGATTTTGCAGCCGGCCTCCTGGAGGCCGCGAGCGATGTTCAGCGGCGTCTGGCCGCCGAACTGCACGATGATTCCGGCCGGCTTCTCCGCCTCGTAAATCTGCAAGACGTCTTCGACCGTGACGGGCTCGAAATAGAGCTTGTCGGAAGTGTCGTAGTCGGTCGAGACGGTCTCCGGGTTGCAATTGACGATAATCGTCTCGTAGCCCATGCGGCGCATGGCCATCGCCGCGTGGCAGCAGCAGTAGTCGAACTCGATGCCCTGGCCGATGCGGTTCGGTCCGCCGCCGAGAATCATCACCTTCTTCGCGTTGGAAGAGACCGGCACTTCGCCCGGCTTGCCGTTGTACGACGAATAGTAGTACGCCTGGTTCTCGACTCCGGAAACCGGCACCGCGTGCCAGGTTTCGACACAGCCGAGGGATTTGCGGCGCTCGCGGATTTCCTTCTCGGGAACGCCCAGCAGCTGCGAGAGATACTTGTCGGAAAAGCCGTCTTTCTTCGCCTGGACGAGCAAATCATCCGGCGGCAGCGCTCCCTTGTACGCCAGAATCTTCTCCTCTTCCTGGACGAGTTCGCGCATCTCATCGACGAAATACGCCTTGACGCCGGTGCGCTGGAAAATCTGCTCGTTGGTGGCTCCCTTGCGCAGAGCCTCGTACATCTGGAAATGGCGCTCGGAATTGGGGACTGCGAGGAGGTTGAGGAGGTCGTCGAGGCTGCGCTCGTGGAAATCCTTGACGAAGCCCAGGCCTGCACGGCCGCGCTCCAGCGCGCGTATCGCCTTCTGGAAAGTCTCCTTGTACGTCTTGCCGATGCTCATCACCTCGCCCACGGCCTTCATCTGGGTGCCGAGCCTGTCTTCGACCGCGCGGAATTTCTCGAACGCCCAGCGGGCGAACTTGAGCACGATGTAGTCGCCGGACGGAGTGTATTTCTCGAGCGTTCCATCGCGCCAATATGGGATTTCGTCGAGCGTCATGCCGGCGGCGAGTTTCGCGGAGACGAGCGCAATCGGGAAGCCCGTGGCCTTCGACGCGAGCGCGGAGGAGCGCGAGGTGCGCGGATTTATTTCGATAATCACGACGCGGCCGCTCTTCGGGTCGTGCGCGAACTGCACGTTCGTGCCGCCGATGACGCCGATGGACTCCACGATTTTGAAAGCGTCGCGCCGCAGACGTTCTTCCAGGGCTTTGTCTATCGTCAGGAACGGCGCCGCGCAGTAGCTGTCGCCGGTATGCACGCCAACCGCGTCGATGTTCTCGATGAAGCAGACGGCAATCATCTGGTTCTTCGCGTCGCGCACGACTTCGACCTCGAGTTCTTCCCAGTTGAGAATCGACTCTTCGATGAGGCACTGGTGCGTGAGCGAGGCGTCCAGGCCGCGCGCGCAAATCGTGCGCAACTCCTCTATGTTGTAGCAGAAGCCGCCGCCGGCGCCGCCCATCGTGTACGCCGGACGCACCACGACCGGATAGCCGATTTCCTTATCGACAAGCTCAATCGCCGCTTCGACGCTGTGCACGATGCCGGAACGCGGCGTCTCGATGCCCAGCCGCTCCATCGTCGCCTTGAATACCTCGCGGTCTTCCCCGCGCTCAATCGCGTCCAGGTTCACTCCGATTACCTTGACGCCGTACTTGTCGAGAATGCCCTTTTTCGCCAGAGACATCGAGAGGTTGAGCCCGGTCTGGCCGCCGAGATTGGGGAGAATGGCGTCGGGCCGCTCCTTGGCGATAATCTGCTCGAGCCTCGCTTCGTTCAACGGCTCGATGTACGTCGCGTCCGCCATCACAGGGTCCGTCATGATTGTCGCGGGATTGGAATTGACAAGCACGACCTTGTAGCCGCACGCTCGGAGAGCCTTGCACGCTTGCGTCCCGGAATAATCGAATTCGCAAGCCTGTCCGATTACAATCGGACCCGAGCCGATGATGAGTACCTTGTCAACGTCTGCGCGCTTCATGTTCCATTGCCTCGTAGCGTCACGCGGCACGCTTGACCGCTCCGGACGCCATGACGCCCGCCCGAAACCGGCATTCCGCCGCTTGAACGGATATTATACCATAATTTTTCGCGCTCCGCCTAGGGCTTTCGCCGTGCCTCCAGGGCGACAGCATTTACTTGCCCTTAGGCTTTTTTAGGCACATCATTTACAGGATCTACAAAGATTTTTTAGTTAG
>CAMZET010000194.1 GCA_947305825.1 uncultured Verrucomicrobiota bacterium | reverse complement strand
CGCCATGCGCTCCAGACGCGACGAAAACGCCTTGCCGATATCTTCGAACATTCCTCTGCGGGACCTTTCCTAGTTGCCGCGCAAGGCGTCCTGGACGGCGAGCGCGAAAGCCCTGGAAAACGCCGCCGAATAGTCGCCGTCCGGCGTGGCGGCGATTCCCTTTCCGCGAGAGGAATAGACGACTTCGCGGTCTTCGACGAAGACGAGCGAGAGTTCGACGGTGGCGTCGCGCTGGCCGTCGCGGCGGCAGTCGAGCGCCAGCAGCGTGACGGAGACTTCAGCGGAGAGAGAGGCGGCGGCTGCGGAAGAACCGGAAAGCACGCGCTTGAAACGCCCGGAAGCGGCGAAAGCGTCGTGGACGGCGCCGCGCATGAGCTGCGCCGGCGAGGCTGCGAAGGAATTGCGCGGATCGAAAGCGAGCGAGCCGTCCTTGCGCAGCACGGCGAGGCGCTGGAGGTCGTATGGCGGGCGCACCGTGACGCTCGAGATGCGCACAATCGGCGCGGCGGCGTCCGCAGCGGCGGCATGCGGCATCGCCGAGCGCTCCCAGTCGAGCGTCCAATTGCACGGCGCCTTCGGGCCCGCGCCAATGCATCCTGCGAGTAAGACGGCGGCCGCCAGGGCCGCCATTGCTGGCTTGGTCTTCATGGCGGCATATTCTACCATATTCTCCGCCGCTTTACTTGACCGACGGCGGCAAGGAAGAAAGCGCGAGCGCCGCCTGGTACTGCGACAGCGGAGTCGTGACTATGGCGACCTCCTCGCGAGCGGCGCCTTCGGCCATGTCCGGCGGCACCGGCCGCGAATGGCACAGCACCACCACCTGGCAGCCGACAAGCGTGCATACCGCCAGTGTGTTGAGGTGGTTCTGTATCGTCACGAGCACGCAATCTTCCCCGGCATGGCCCATCACGTCGGAAAGGAGGTCGCCGACGTAAACGGAGGACGCCTGCTCGTCGCCGCTGCCCACCGCCACCGCTCCGCCGAGCTTGCTTGCTATTTCGGATGCCGTCATTGCGCTCCTCCTTCCTCCGCCTTCTTCGGCAAATCGAAGATGCATTGCACAATCGTGAACTTGCCGACTTCGCTTTCCATCTCGAACTTGTCGGAGACGCGCTTGGAGTTGGAAAGCCCCATGCCCGCGCCGAAGCCCATCGAGCGTATCCAGTCGTTGGCGGTGGAGGTGCCGTCGCGGCACGCCCATTCGACGTCGGGAATGCCAGGGCCGCGGTCTTTCGCCGTGATGGATATGCTGTTGTCGGTAATCATCAGCACGAGGACTCCACCGTGCGAATGGATGCAGATGTTGATTTCGAGCTCGTACGCGGCGACGGCTACGCGCCTGACTATAGAGCGGTCGATTTTCCGCTCGCGCAATATCCCCTTGATGGCGTTCGCCGCGTGCCCGGCGCTCGCCAGGTCGTTGTGCACCACCGCCCATTCCTTGCGGTAGTAGTTCGCCTTCGCCTCGTTGAGCGCGTTCGCCGCCGCCTGCGGCGAAGAACGCATCTCCAGCTTGCGTATCTCCACCGAAAGCTCATACAGAAGCGCCCTCATCACGTCGCGCTGCGAGATGATGCCGACGAGCTGGCGGCTCGAATCCAGCACCGGAAAGCGACCATACGTGTAGTTGTTGAAATACCTCAACGCGAACGCGAGCGGCATTCCCGCTTCGAGGACGACCAGGTTCTTCGACATCCGCTTCTCGCACGGGTCGTCCATCCACCCGCCGTCGAGGCCGTTGATTATGTCGTTGACCGAGACGATGCCGTAGAGCCGCCCGTTCTCGCTCACCGGTATGCCGGATATGTGGTTGTCGCGCAGGATTTTCTGCGCCTCACGCAACGTCGTGCTTCTCGGTATTACAATAACCTGGCGCTTCATCACGTCGCGCACCTTGAAGCGCTGGAGAAGCTCCATTATAATCTGGCTCGAATCCGTGCCGAGGGCCTTTTCGTCGAGCGGAACGCGCGCCAGGATTTCGTCGTCGTTCGTGTGCTGGCCCTGCAGGATTACTGGATTGTATTCGCTCATGCGCGAGGCTCCGGGCTATGCGCGTTCTTCCGCGAGAAAGGCGTCGTGCAACCTCACGCAGGCGTCGTATTTCGACAGCGGGCTCGACACGAGCGGAATCGCCAGGTCGTCCGCCACCTGTATCATCGTCTCGGAAAGCGGCTTGGCGTTGTGTATGACGACGCCCATGGCGCCGACTATGTGCGCGGTGCGAATCGCCTGGTCGCTCGCCAGCGACGTCAGCAGCAGAATGTCATCGGCGTCGTTGAGCAGCACGTCGCTCATCAGGTCGTTGGCAACGACGGCGCCGACCGCGCGCGGGCTCGTCGCGTCCCCGGCGATCAACTTGCCGTCAAGAATCTTCACTACATCGGCTATTGTCATTTCCGCTTTCCTTTCTTTCGGATTCGTTTCGCGCCGGCGCCTCGCACCGGAACCCGAAACAAGGATATTATACCATTTTTCACGCTTTTGATGTTAACCCGCCGCCGCCCGAACGCGCGGTCAAGCGCAACAGCCGTCAATATGGTATAATACTTTTTTCAGGAGAAAAAGCAATGGCTGAAGAGAAGAAGGAAAAACTGCTGGAGGTAGAGGAAGTACGGCAGCGCATAGGCGACTTCGAGAAGAGGCTCGGCGAAATGGCCGACTACATAAAGATTGGCGAGCGCCGCGAAAGGCTCGCCGCGCTCGAGGAGCGCCAGGCTGCGGCGGACTTCTGGAACAACCAGCAAAAGGCGCGCGAAACGATTGCCGCCACGAACGCAGAAAGAGCGTACGTGACGCCGTTCGACTCGCTCCTGAAAACCGTGGACGACGCCAAGGTAATGCTGGAACTCGCCGAGATGGAAGAAGGCCCGTCGCAGCAAGCCGCGCTGGCCGACACGCTCGCGGAATGCGACAAGGCAGACACCTTCTTCCACCGCCTGCGCCTGCAGTCTCTGCTGGGCGGCAAGTTCGACCAGTGCAACGTCTTCGTGAAGCTTCACGCCGGCCAAGGCGGCACGGAGGCTTGCGACTGGGTCCAGATGCTTTACAGGATGTACCAGCGCTACGCCGAAAGCCAGGGTTGGAAGGTCGAAGAATACGACCAGCAGCCGGGCGAAGAAGCCGGCCTCAAGGACGTGTATTTCCGCGTCGAGGGCCCGTACGCTTTCGGAATGCTCAAAGCCGAGCGCGGCATCCACCGCCTCGTCAGGATTTCCCCGTTCGACGCCAATAAGCGCCGCCAGACGTCCTTCGCTTCGATGGAAACGGTCGCAGAAATAAACGACGACATCGACGTGGAAATCAAGGACGAAGATTTGC
>CAMZET010000193.1 GCA_947305825.1 uncultured Verrucomicrobiota bacterium | reverse complement strand
CGCCGGCGGCGTGAGCGGCGCCGAGGCAGACGAGCGGGCGCAGGCGCTTGCCGCCGGAAGAGACGGCGTCGCGCATCGCCTCGACGAGCGCGGCCGGCCGTTCGCCGGCGGCCGGCAGCGCCTCGCCGAGCGTCCGCTCGACGAGCGCGAGCATCTCTTCGCGGTCTGGCTGCATGGCTAGGCGAGTTCCGCTTTCAGGCGTTCGAGGAACGCGCCGGTAGTCATGGCGCCGAGGTCGCCTTCGCCGCGTGCGCGGACGGAAATCGTGCCGGCCGCTTCGTCGCGCGGCCCGACCACCACCTGGTACGGGACCTTCGCCGCCGCTGCGGCGCGTATCTTCGCGCCGAGCTTTTCGGCCGACGTATCCACTTCGACGCGCAGCCCCTCCGCCGCAAGGGCCGCCCGCACCTTCTCAGCGTAGCCGGCCGCCTTGTCGCTTATCGGAAGAATCCTGATTTGCTCCGGCGCGAGCCACAGCGGAAACGCGCCCGCGTAATGCTCGATGAGAATGCCGATGAAGCGCTCCAGCGAACCGAGCACGGCGCGGTGCAGCATAACGGGATGGTGCTTCTTGCCGTCGGCACCGATGTATTCGGCGTTCAGGCGCTCCGCGCTCGGCAGCTGGTAGTCGAGCTGTATCGTGCCGCACTGCCACGAACGCGCCAGCGCGTCCACGAGCACGAACTCGAGTTTCGGGCCGTAGAACGCGCCCTCGCCCGGCTGCACCACGTATTCCATGCCTGAAGACTTGCAGGCGGCGGCGAGAGCGGCCTCCGCATGGCGCCACGTCGCTTCGTCGCCCACGTGGTCGTCTGGCATCGTGCTGAGCTTGACGAGCAGGTTCTTGTCGAAGCCGAAGTCCGAATACACGTCCTTCAGCAGGCGGCAGAAGCGGGCGACTTCCTCTTCAATCTGCTCCTCGGTGCAGATGATGTGGGCGTCGTCTTGCACGAAGCCCCTGACGCGCATTATGCCGTGCAGCGTGCCGCTGGGCTCGTTGCGGGCGCAATGGCCGAACTCGGCGAGCCGGAGCGGAAGGTCTTTGTAGCTGCGGGTGCGGCTCTTGAATATCTCGAGGGCTCCCGGGCAGTTCATCGGCTTGACGGCGAAGAGGCGCTTCTCGCTCTCGGTGATGAACATGTTCTGCTGGTAGTGGGCCCAGTGGCCGCTGCGCTCCCAGAGGCTGCGCGGCATCAGCGCCGGCGTGTTCACTTCCTGGTAGCCGTCCTTCACGAGCTTGCGCCGCATGTAGTCCTGGAGCGTCACGTAGATGGACCAGCCGCGAGGGTGCCAGAAAATCTGCCCTGGGTTCTCCGGGTCGAGGTGGAAGAGGTCGAGTTCGACGCCGAGGCGGCGGTGGTCGCGCTTCTTCGCCTCTTCCTCGCGCGCGACGATTTCGTCGAGTTCGGCCTGGTCGCGCGCGACGATGCCGTAGATTCTCTGGAGCATCTTGTTGTTCTCGTCGCCGCGGTAGTAGCTGCCCGCCAGGCGCGTGAGCTTCACGACGCCGATTTGCTTCGAGTGCTCGACGTGCGGCCCGCGGCACATTTCCACGTAGTCGCCTACCGTGTACGTCGAAATATCCTCGCCTTCCGGGATGTCCGCCAGGCGTTCGAGCTTGTAATGCTGGCCGGCGAGGAGTTTGGCGCATTCCTCGCGCGACACGAGCCGCCGCTCGAACGTCTCGTCCAGCGCAATCAGCCGCGCTATCTCCGCCTCGATTTTCGGGAAGTCGTCGGGCGAGATGCGGTGCGGAAGGTCGAAATCGTAGTAGAAGCCGTCGTCGGTGGCAGGGCCTATGTCGACCTGCACGTCGTCGAAGACGTTCTGGACGGCCCTGGCCATCAGGTGCGCGGCGGAGTGGCGCCGCATTTCTAGGGTTGGTTCGCTCATAAATCGTTTCCTCGTCTCATGAAGCGAAAGGCCATGCGGGCGCGGAAGCGCTTTCGCGCCTCCCGGACCGCAATGGCCTTTCGCCAAGGACATCCGCCTCGCGGCGGTGTTATTTGTTCTTCGCGTCCAGTTCGGCCATCGCGGCGCGGCGCGAGAGTTTGATGCGCCCGCGCTCGTCCACGTCCAGACACTTCACCATAATCTTGTCGCCGACCTTGCAGACCGTCTCGACGTTCGGGATGCGCTTGTCGCTGAGTTCCGAGATGTGGCAGAGGCCGTCGAGGCCGGGGAGGATTTCGACGAACGCGCCGAAGTCCTTGATGCCGGTCACCTTGCCCTCGTAGATTTTGCCGGGCTCGGCTTCTGCGGCGACTTCCATGACGGCGCGCTTGGCCGCTTCCATCGACTCGCCGGAGGTGGCGAAGATGGAGACCTTGCCGTCGTCGTCGATGTCAATCTGCGCACCGGTCGTCTCGACGATTTCGCGGATGTTGGCGCCGCCGGGGCCGATGAGAGCGCCAATCTTGTCGACAGGAATCTGAACCGTCTCGATGCGCGGCGCGTACTTGCTGAGTTCCGCGCGCGGGGCCGGAATCACGCTCTCCATGTAGTCGATGATTTTCAGGCGGGCGTCGTGGGCGGCCTTGATGGCCCCCTCGACCAAATCCCACGTCAGGCCGCGAAGCTTGAGGTCGACCTGGAAGCCGGTGATGCCGCGGCGCGTGCCGCCAACCTTGAAGTCCATGTCGCCGCAGTGGTCTTCCGCGCCGAGAATGTCGGTGACGAGCACCTTCTTCGACTGGTCTTCGTTCGTGAAGAGCCCTACCGAAATGCCCGCGACCGTCGCCTTCAGCGGAACGCCGGCGTCCATGAGCGCGAGGCACCCGTTGCAGATGGACGCCATCGACGACGAGCCGTTGGAACCCATGATTTCGGAGACGACGCGGATGGAGTAGGGGAAGTCGTCCGGGAGGACTTCGGCGATGGAGCGCTCTGCGAGGGCGCCGTGGCCGATTTCGCGGCGGCCCGTGGAGCCGAGGCGGCCGACTTCGCCCGTGCAGTACGGCGGGAAGTTGTAGTGCAGCATGAAGCGCTTCGAGGTCTCGCCGCCCGTCACCGAGTCGAGCTCCTGCGAATCCTTCTTCGTGCCGAGCGTCACCGTCGCGAACGACTGCGTCTCGCCGCGCGAGAACACCGCCGAGCCGTGCAGACGCGGCAAGACGCCGACCTGCGCCGAAAGCGGGCGTATCTCGTGCTGGCCGCGCCCGTCGATGCGAAGGCCGCGCTCCAGCACGTTCTTGCGCACCGTCTCGATTTCAAGCGCGTCGAAGAGATGCACGAAGCCGACTTCGTCGACTTCCGGCCACTTCTCGGAGACCTTCTTGAGGAGCTCTTCCTTGATGGCGGAAACCTTGCCCTGGCGCTCGAGCTTGCCCTTGATGAGAA
>CAMZET010000192.1 GCA_947305825.1 uncultured Verrucomicrobiota bacterium | reverse complement strand
GCCTTGGCGGCGGCGGCGTCCGCCTTCGCGATTTCGGCGTCGGCGATGGCCTTGACGCGGTCGGCTTCGGCCTTTGCGGCGTCGGCCTTGGCTTTTTCTGCGGCTTTGAGGTCTTCGGCGGCGTCGGCCTCTGCTTCGCGGGCGGCGCGGTTTTCGCGCGCGGCCTCGGCGTCGGAAGCGGCTTTCTGCGCGGCGGTCACCTGCGTCTCGTGCTCCGCCTCGCGGGCGAGACGGTTCTCCTCGGCGGTGCGCAGTTCGGCGTTGCGGGCGCTCTCGTTGGCGGCCGCCGCCTTCTCTTCGCTAAGCGCCTGGCGCGCCGCGCTCTTCGCAGCCTCTTCGCGGCTCTCCGCTATGCGCAACTGCGCACGCGCCACCGAGTCGCGCCGCTGCCACACCACCGCCGCCGCCACGCTCGCGCTTATCACGGCCAGACATACCGCCGTTATCGCTACAGCCTTCGCCTTTGTCATCTCTTCGTATCTCCTTGCCTCTTCGCCGCCTATTCTATCGAGACGGGTATCGCGCCGACTTTCTTAATCACCGCGCTGCCGTATCCGACACCGTCGACCACCACGCCGTTGATCGTCGCCGTCCGGCGCTTGGCGCGTCCGGCTTCCGTCACGCAGAATACTTTAAACGTCCCTTTGAACGTGCCGTAGCGCGCATTGTAGGTGAGCTTCAGCGCCGCCGGATTCCCATTGTCGCGGACGACCTCGTAACCCTCGTCCGCCGTGAAGCGCACCGTGTCGGCGCGCTGGAAGCGCCAACGCCCGGACGCGATCTCGAACTCCGTGCCGTCGGGCGTCAGAGCGTCTTCGATATCCTCACCGTCGATTTCGAACGCCGAAACGTCCGCCTGGAATGCGTGAGCGCCTTCGGAAAGCGCGCGAGCCTTGGCGGCGGCCGCGAACGAAAGCGAGCCGACTTCCGCGCCGTCTTTGGAATACCACGGCGACATTCCCGTGAACTCGTACGGGCCGCTGACCTCCACCGTCTCGACGTCGTTTGTCGCGGAAGACGCGGAACCGGCTTCGTCAGTCGCATCGTCTTCCGTCTCGTCGTCGGCGTCTTCTTCGTCATCGAGGTCGTAGAAATTGACGAGGAAGCCGAAGCCGCCCTTCTTGCCCGCATACATGGGCACGACGACCGGCAGGCAGACGATGTCGTCGGAAACGATCATCTGCGCCGTCGCGTTGATTTTCGTGCCGTCCGGCATCATGCCGGTCACTTTGGTTTTCCCACGAGCGCCGATTGACAGTCCCAAAGCCGCATAGCCGTCGAAGGCGGCGCCCTCCGGGAGAATGGCCGCCGTGTACGAGCCGCCGTGGTCGTCGAGCTGCGCCAGCGCCGGCTGCCGCGCTCCGAACGTCTTCGCCGAAAACAGGTTTTCCCACGCGCTCAATTCGTACCCCTCGAACGAACCCGTCACGCCCGCAGAGTCGGCTGCTATTTCCAGCTCGTAGCCCTTCCCGGAAAGCGTGGCCGTGCCGTCCTCGAACATTGTGCCGCGGAGCGTCAGTTTCCCTATGCTGAGGACTTGCAGCGTCGCTCGCACCGTCGCCACCGTCTCGCCGGCCGAGCGCACGTAGCGCCCTTTTGCGATTGTAATCGCCGCCGTCCCCACCACCGCGTCGCCGTCCGCGAGATACCCGGCATACGTGTGCGCCGTGGAGAAGTCGTAGTCGGCGACCTCTTCGCCGCCGTCGCCGCCGCCGGGCTCGTCTAGCGGGAACGGGTCGTTCGATTGCGCGTTTTCAGTCCAGTGCGGATAAAGCGTCATTGTGCCGGTCACCGTGAAGCCGTCAGACCTGTTGTAGCCGCCGAACTTCGCAGTGTACCATCCCTCGAAAGTATAGCCGCGCATGGATGGCTCGCTTTCTGGATACATGTCCGCCGTGAACTTTTCGCCCACGAACGTGAACACGTTCGTGGTATGGCCAAGGCCGTCGTAATTGAAGAAGGAGATGACGGCCTGCGCGGGAGAGTCCCACCAGGCGATGGGGCGGCTGAACATGAGCGTCGTGCCCGTCGGCCAGCGAAGAGGCAGCACGGCGGCGGTGGTGTTCGTGGATGTTTGCGTCGCCCAGCCGTCGCGGTGGCGTGCGACGGCGGAAACGAGCGTCTGCTTCGTGCCGTAATAGATGTTCGTCGAGACGGACGGCGCATTGCCGAGATAGTAGAAGCGGTCGAGTTCGCGGCAGTGCGCGAAAGCGAGGTCGCCTATGCCCGTCACGGTCGCCGGGATAGTCACGGAGTCGGTCGCCGCTATGCAGCCGAAGAAAGCGCGCGCGCCTATCTCGCTAACCCCGCTTGGTATGGTGATTTCCTGCAGCGCACGGCAGTTGTCGCAGAAGCTGTCCACAATCTCCACCGTCTCGCGCTCTTCGCCGTCCTCGTCTTCGTCCTCTTCTGGAACGAGGATATTGACGTGCTTGAGCGAAGCGTAGTAGGAATCGGGGAAAAGCGTCTGCATCGGGATTACCGGAAAGAGCGTCGCGGAAGAGACGGCGGCGCATTCCTCGAACGCATCCTCGGCAGCCCTGAAATTCTCCGCTCGTATGACGACATTCGTCAGTTTCGCGCAGGAGTAGAAGGCGTTTGTGCTTATGAAGAAAAGCATATCCGGCAGTTCGATGGAAGCGAGCGCGGTGCAGTTGGAGAACGCGCCCATATCAACGCGCCTGATAGTCTCCGGCAATTCGATACCGCCGAGCGAGACGCAGTTCGCGAACGCATTGCTCGGTATCGTCGTGACGTTGTCGAGGAGAACGACCGTTTTCAAGCTGGCGCAATCCTCGAAAGAGCTTCTAGATAGATTCGCGACGTTGGTAGCGACCTGGACGCGCACGAGGTTTTCGTAGGAGTCGGGAAAGATAGTCTTGGCAACTCTTCCGGCCTGCATCGTCGCGGTGGCGATATTCGCGCAGTTGGTGAAAGCGGTGCCAGCGACGCTTGCCGACGATTGGACATTCGTCCTCACGATTCTGTCGCCAATTTCATTCGTCTCGAAGACAAAATTCGTGACCGTCGTGAAATACATCGCGAAATCGACATTTGTAATCGAATGGCACTCTGCGAAAGCGTAACCTGCGACCGTGGTAAGCGTTTCCGGGAATTCGAGGTTCGCGAGGGCGGTGCAGTTGGAGAACGCGCCGACATCGATTTTCACGAGCGAATCGGGGAACGCGACCTCGGCGAGGTTCGTGCAGTTGGCGAACGCCCGCACGCCGATGTTCGTGACGCCTTCGGGGATTTCGACTGCGGCGAGCGCGGGGCAGTCCTCGAAAAGCCTTGAGCCGACCATTGCGACGTTCGACGGGAACGAGAAGGACGCGAGCGCGGCGCAGTTCGAGAACGCGCCGCTGCCGATTGTCTCGACGGCGTCCGGCAG
>CAMZET010000191.1 GCA_947305825.1 uncultured Verrucomicrobiota bacterium | reverse complement strand
GCACCGCCGTCAATGCGGCGTCGACGACCGTGACGTTCGTCAAATCAGGCTCTGCCGTGAGACCGGTGACAAGCGCGACGGGCGTCGCATCGGCTATCGCAATCTCGCCGGGGTCGATTTCCAGCGTCGCCGTCGCGGCAAGAGTGCCGTCGATTGTCAGAGGTGTATCGGCAAGCGTAATCTTCGATGCGCCGGATGCTGTGACGGCACCCGTCAGCGCACCAGCGCCGAGGAGCGTCACGTTCGCACCGGAGACAAGCTTGATACCGCCAGCAGAAGACCAATTCTTGCCGTCCGCAATCACGACATCGCCGGCTATTACAAGTTGCTTTTGGTAGCTGGAGTAGTCACGCGACCAACTTGTCGGTGCTCCAAGCACCAGGCTTTTCCTAGCGCCATCATTTACCGAAACCGCGCCCCTGAATCCGCTAACGTCCCTGAACATATATTGCGTCGTGGCCGTGCCGCCGCTTGCCCCTGTCATTGCAAGCGTTCCCTCGCCGCTCAATCTTGCGAAAATCGCGCCTTTGCCGCTGTCGCCATTGTTCAGCGTAAATGTAGTACTTTCGTCAATCACTAGTGTTGCGCCGAAAATCGGCGGTGTCGCATTCTGATTCTGTTCAGTATACCCGGCGAATCCAGGGGCCTTAATTATAGAATTGCCATTGCCATAGTTGCCAAACGGCACGTACCCGCCCGAAGTTACATTAGCCATGACAACTGTGCCCCGCCAGCCGGTGGTGTCGGTGCCGACAGTCCAGGCGGTTCCGTCAGGGAGTTTGCCGGAGTAGGAGACCGTTCCGGTGCCCTCTATAGTCGTCGCCGAAATCGTCTTTCCGCCGGCGGTGACCGTGCCGTCCACGGATAGCGTAGTCGCGGTGATGATCGCCCCTGTGCGCGAAGTTCCGGTCAGGGTAGCCGTCGCGCCTTCTTCGATGGCGACCGAGTCCGCTATGACATAGCCGTCCGAAGAATCTGTGACGATGCTGCCGCCGTTTTCGACGGTCAGGGCGGAGCACTTGAAGCCCCTGCCGAGTTTGAGGTAGGCGCCGTTTTCGACTACGACGTCGAGCGCGGCGCCATTCGCGAGCGTGGAGCCGGTAGACGAAGTCGTGAGGTAGCCTTCAGCGACGACAAACCTCGCATTGTCGGAAGCGTCTCCAGGGGTGCTTGCGGTGTTGTTTACGAGCCAGAAATTGCCCGCGCCGGTTTTGGTCAGCGTCGCGCCTTTCGCGATTGTCAGCGTCGTCGCGCCGTAGCCGCTCGCAATCAGACCCCAGTCGCTGGAGCAGTCGATTGTCGCCGAAGTATTGACGGTCATGGAGGACGTCTGCCTCGCGCCGAAGCCGATGGCCTCGCCGGAATTGACGACGGCCGCTTCGTAGCTGCCCGTTCCTCCCGCCGGGTCGGTGTCGATTACGATGTTATGGGATATTCCGGAAGTGTTGGCGAGGTCGAGCTGTCCGCCGACGTAGACGGTTATCGTCGAACCTTCGCCGCCGAAGCCCGTGAAGCGCTGGGCCGCCGTCGAGCCGACCGGGTCGCGGCTGACGTCCGTCTTGGCGCATCCGCCGGGCATCACGTACAACCCGCCCGAAAACATCGTAAACCAGGTCAGGTCGTGGAAAAGGACGACGCCGTTGGCGACCTTCACGTCGCCGTAGCCGATTATGAACTGGCCGGCGAAGGTCCGCGGTGTCTCCTCGGTGCCGCCGTTGAGGACGACCGACGCCCCGGCGGCCGTGTTTACGTACATTGCAGACAAATTCTCCGACAATTCCAAGGTGACACCCGAATCGACGAACACCTGCGTCGTCGCCGCAAGCGTATTCTCACCGGAGAACTTCAGCGTACCCGAGCCGTATACGAGAATCGTGCCGTAGGAAACGTCGGCTTCGTCCAGGTCGACCGTGACCGTTCCGCCGCCGGTGACGTGGAAGGCTACGTTTTTGCCGTTTACCGGACGCTCCCTGTTCTCCAGCCTCCCCCAGCCGGAAGAGACGCCGGACGCTATGCTGGCGGAAGAACCCTCCGCCTCCCATACGTAATAGTACGGAAGCAGGTTGAAGCCGCTCGTAAGACCGGTCGCCGCCACTCCGTCGATGACGTAGCCGTCGGCGATTTTCGTCCCGTTCGTGTCGTAGTATTCTACCGTTCCGGTGCCGCTGACGGCAGGGACGTAGCCGTCGTACTTGATCTGCTCCTCGGTTATTCCCGTGAGTTTCAATGTTCCGCCGTGGAGGTAGACGGAGCCGTTGGCGGCGACTTCGCTTCCAGCGGCGACGGTGTATGTCGCCCCTTCGTCGATTGTCACGTACGTAGGTGCCGGGAAGAGCGAGAGCGGCGTCAGCGTGAGGCCGGGGCCGACCTCCAGCGTGTCGAAGCCTGTGATTTCCGTGATGGTCGATTCGTCGATGGCGGTGTTAAGGCAAAGCGTCTTTCGCTCTACCGCGTTGCCGCCATCGAGCGTCGCGCCGCTGAAAGCCGTACCCGAATTGACGGTAAGGGTCGCCGAACCATCGACAACCGCGTTGCCGCCTTGCGGCGCGTAGCCGCCGGCGACGATGCGCCCGCTGTACGTTCCGCCCGTCAGCGTCACCGATGCGTCGCCGTTGACGTTGGCGCTTCCGCCGGCCGCACCAAGCCCGGAATATCCGCCGCCGACTATGTTTCCGCTGAATGTCACCGTCAACGGCGCCGCTATCGTCACGGACGAGTTCTTCTTCACCGTCTGAGCATGCGAAGTGCTGTTGCCGTTCGACGAGTCCGGCATCATCGAGCCGCCGACGATTCTCTTCACGAACGTCCCGCTGCCGCTGGCGATATCGACCTTGACCGACGAATTGCCGGTCACGGTACTCGCGGACGCACCGCCGTTCGCCTCGTAAGCAGAACCGCCCACTATCCATCCCGGCGTGATGTAGCTGCCGTAGTTCGCGGCACCGTCCAGGCTCTGGATGTTCTTCACGAGGACGGCCGTGTTTCCGTCCACTGTGGCGTTTGCCGTATGTGCGGACGTCCAGCCGCCGAATACGGAGCCTCGCACCACCGCATTGCCCTTTATGGTGACGCCAGACGAGCCGCTCAATTTGGCGTAGGTGCTGTTGTTGCCGGCATAGCCGCCTTTGTTGCCTGCACCAAACGCATAGTTCACGACAGCATCGCCTTCAAGTTGCACAAGCGCGTTGCCTTTCGTCTGCACCATGTTGGCAGAAGCCACACCGTAATGCGCCTCCTGGCGCCCTTTCACCTTGTCGGCCGTGCCGCTCTTCATGACGACGTACGTATCGAAATAGTCCGAAGTCCCGGTATTGTTCGGCTCGTTTTGACGGAACATTCCGTTGATGCCGGAATAGATGCCGCCGGTGATCGCGACGACGGCCGCAGGATAGCCG
>CAMZET010000190.1 GCA_947305825.1 uncultured Verrucomicrobiota bacterium | reverse complement strand
GTGAACCCCTCGTTGTAATTCTGCGGCGGCTGCGGCTTTCCGAGTCCGGCACCCTTCTTCATCAACGCCTTGAGCTCGTCGAGATGCGCGGAATAGACCTCGCGCGGCGTGCAGCCATACTTCACGCAGATCGCCGCCGCCATGCCGACGACCTCCCCCATCATGCCGGTCGTGCGCATGACGCGAACCGTGCCGAGCGCCGCATGCGTGACGGAGATGTTGCGCCCCGCCATGAAGAGGTTGCCCACGTTGCGGGAGTAGAGCGAGCGGTAGGGAATCGGACATGACTTCACCTTCTTGTGGACTGTCGCCGCGCGGTACGGCTCGCCCGCGTACCTGGTCGTGCTCGCATCCTTCGGGAAGTGCAGGTCAACGCTCCAGCTCGTGAGGCACGTTCCGTCGGGGAAAGGCGTCTCGTTGTCGACGTCGTTCTCGCTGAACACGACATCGCCAATCAGTCTGCGGCTTTCGCGGCGACCCGCGATTGACGCCACCCACGCAAGCCCGCAGTCCGCAAACCTGGCCTTCGTCTTCGGCGAGTTCTTGACGTGCGCCCAGTTCGAGTATGCCACAAGCATGCCGTAGTCGCGTATGCGCTCGGCGTCCACTATCGGATCGCGTCCGATGCCGGTCTCCCAGTCCCAGTCGCCGCGCATGGCCGCAGTCGCGTTCTCGTCGGAAAGAACAATCATCCATGGCTCCGCGGCGAACACGGAAACTCCCCTGCGCTCGGCGTACCACTGGATGCTGGAGCCCATCGTCATCATGTCGGACTTGGCGGGCGCGCTGGCCTCGCCCGTCTCGTCGCGCGACTCGCGCCCCATGCGGTAGTCCGCACCGGCCAGGTATCCGATCGTTCCGTCGCCGGTCGCGTCGACGAAATACGACGCCTTGACCGCTACGGCGTCGCCGGTGCGGACATCTACGGCGCGGACCGACTCGATCGCGTCGCCCTTCTTCGAAACAGCCATCGCCTTCGTGTTAAGAAGAAGCGTGATGTTCTTCTCGGCCTTCACGACGGCGAGTTTGCGGCCGTCCTCGTAAACGGACGCCTTCTGCGCGTTTCCACCCCTGGCGGGGCCTATCTCGGCCACAACGTCGCCGAGCCGCGGATACGGACCGAGATTCTGACGCCCGCCGAGATGTACGCGGACTTCGCTTGAATTGTTTCCGCCCAGGACCGGACGATCCTGGACAAGAACGGTCCTGAGACCGCCGCGGGCGGATGTAACAGCCGCGCAGATGCCCGCGACGCCACCGCCTATGACGGCAATGTCCGCCTCGATCACCCTGGCCTCCCCGTGCGCCGCCGCAGTCTCCTCGCACTCCTTCTCGCTCCACGTTCCGACCTTGACAACCGCGATCCTGTCGCAACGTCCGTCGAATCCCGTGAGGTCGTGGAGAGAGACAGTGTGTTCGCCCGCGGAAAGCGCAGCGTCGCCAAGCTTCACCCAGTGCCACTTTGCATCGCCGCTCGCGCCCCCTTCGTTCTGGAGAGCCTTTCCGTCGACAAGGACCTGGAAACGTCCAGCGGGCGCATCGCTCCACCATGCGGTCCAGTTCATCGTCCTGGCCCAGACCTCGTACTCTCCGTCCGCAGCGACTGAAAACGACGTCTTCGCATCATCGACCGGTCTGCCGATTCCGTGCGCCAGCAGATAGGGCGAGCCCATGGTCTCCATGAACTGCGAGTCAAGCGTCCAGCCGCCAAGCTCTTCGAACGCCTCTGTCTCAAGGACAACAGGCCCGGACTCCGCGGCACACGTCGCACAAGGTGCAATCGCCGCCATGACAAGCGCACTCAGCGCCGACGTAAGGTTGTTATGTGCTTTCATATTCATTTTTTGCAGCGACCCGCCTGAGCTTGCGCACAGAAGAGCGACCTCCTGCGCGGAGCTCGATGACATTCTCCCCCTCGGCAAGAGGCACGGCCTCCCAGCGAACGACCTTTACCGCGTCAGGGGTCTTCACACCGGCAACGCTGCCGTTGACGAGAAGCGTCACATCGCCGCAGCTGGAGAAGCCGACAACGGTTGCGGTCGCATTGGTCGTTTCCGACATCCTCTGCGAGCATACATGAAGCACGGACTCCTTCGACCAGTTCGCCTTGAAGAGATAGAAGACGTCCTTCTTCGTTGCACGGTCGCGCGTGACCAGTCCCTTGTCGTTGATTCCGTTCTTGCCGCCCTCGCGCCGAGCGTCCGCGGCGAAGTCGAACATCGCCCAGATGAACGAACCCCAGAGCCGTGGCTCTCCGCAGATCGTCATGTAGTCCGCCGCTAGAAGCTTTACCTGCGTCTCCTCGGGATGGACCGGGCCGCCGGGATCAAGCCGTCCGGCGGGGAGCGGGTCGAGGTGCTCGAACGGATTCCCGCCCGCGCCGTATTCGGAGATGGCGAGCATCGCGCGTCCCGACGCCTTGAACCACCGGGATATGTCGTCGCTCATCGACGAGTCGCCGTACCAGCCGGGATAGGCGTTGAACGCAAGCTGATCGGGAATGTCGTTCAGCATCTTCTTCGGCTGCCTGTCGGAAGCGGCTACGACCGGACGCTTCGGGTCGAGCGCCTTGATGACGTCGCGCACTTCGGCAAGCATGCCCTCCATCCACCCTTCCTGCGCCCTGTCTGGCGGAACGTCGTTGTATATCTCGTTGAAGAGACTCCAGGCGAAGACGCACGGATGATTCCTCTTCTGCGCAACCATCTCGCGGACCTGCTGCACGAGGTTCGACCTGAACGCAGGCGAGTCCGTGAGCCAGTTTATCGCCGGGACCTCGTTCCAGACGAGAATCCCCTTTTCGTCGCAGATGTCATATACATGGCGGCTCTGCGGATAGTGCGCGAGACGTACGGCGTCCGCGCCGACTTCTGCTATAAGCGCAAAGTCGCGGTCTTCGTCCTCGCGCGACGCAGCCCACCCCGAAAGCCCCGCGTCCTGATGGCGGTTGACGCCGCGCAGCTTGCGCTTCACTCCGTTGAGGTAGAAGCCGTCTTCGCGGAACTCCACCGTGCGGAACCCGAACCGCACGGAAACAGAATCGCCGCTCGCGATGCGGAAGGTCTCTTCGTAAAGTCGCGGATTCTCAGGCGACCACAGCTCGGGTTTCTCCACCGAGAAAGTTTGCTCCTCGTCAGGCCCGCCGAGAACGCGTATCTTCGCCTTGACAGTTCCGTTCGTGTTGACGTCCAGCTCGACGCCGCACGCTCCGTCCGTCACCGGGTCGATGCACACCTGCGGAGTCTCGATCCACTCGACGCCGCGGTAGATTCCGCCGAAGAGCGTGTAGTCCGCCGAAAGCGGCGCGACATCGACGTCCCAGCGGTTGTCGGCGACCACCTCGATGACGTTGTCCTTCGAATGAAGCCGGTCCGTAACCTCGAATGCGAACGCCGTGAATGCGCCGGCGTGGCTA
>CAMZET010000189.1 GCA_947305825.1 uncultured Verrucomicrobiota bacterium | reverse complement strand
AGCCGTTGTTTATGGTCAAGCCGCTGATTTTGAGCGGGACGGTGCAGTTGTAGCCGCTCGGGACCCATCCCGTGACGTTGGAGAGTTCGAGGCAGGAGCCTTCGTTGCCGTAGCTGTTGAAGTCGAGCACTGTGCCGTTGCCGCTGCCGACCATGTTGGAGACGTCGGCGATTTTGACCGTGCCCTGCCAGATGGAGTTTTTCCACCAGGCGTCGCCGGCGGGCGTCGGTGCGCGGCCGGTGAAGACGACCGTGCCCGTGCCGGACGCCGCCGCCGCCACGGTGGCGTTCGTCGCAAGCGTCCCGTTCGCTTCCAGCGTACCGTTGACGACGAAGCGTTTCGCCTTCCACGTCGCGCCGGACGCCTGGACGACAGCCGTCTCCTCGGCGTCGATGTAAATCGTGCCTTCGCCCTTCGTGTAAGTCGTGGCGGAACCCCACGGCGTGCCCGAATTGGCGGTGTTCGTCGTGAAGAGCACCGTCCGCGTCACCATGTCGATGTTGCCGGTGAACGAAGACCACTTCAGTACGCGGATGTAGTGCATCGAGTTCGCGCTGGCGCCGCCTGTCCCCGTGCCCTTGAGCGTGCCCGTGCCGGCGAGTTCGGCGAAAGTGTACGTCGCGGAGCTCGAGCCGTTGTCGACCTCGAGCGCGGCGGTGTTCCCGTCGTCCACGAGTTCGACCTTGGCGTCGCACGTGACGGCGCCGCTCGGGAAATAGCACCGCACGCCGGTCAGCCGCACCGTCGAGAGGCTGTTGCCGAAACTCGCCGGATTGAAGTTGCGCCCGTCGCCGGAAGTATTGCCGCTGTGCGTGATGTTCTTCAGCCAGAGAGTGCCGGTCCAGGCCGCGCTGTCCGTCCAGCCGAGCGAAGTGGCGGGCAGCGAGCCGCTGTATACAATCGTGCCTTCTCCCTTTGCGACGCCGGAGAACGCCGCCGTGCCCTGCACGTCGAGCGTGCCGTGCACGACGCAGTTGGCGGCGGTCCACGTCGCCCCTTGCGCGACCGTCACCGAACTCGACGGCGAAACGTAGATGCTGCGGCGGTTTGCGTTGAAGCACGTGAAATAGTCGCTTTCGGGAATCGTCTCGCCGTCAGCCACGAAACCGACCTGAAGGCTCGTTCCCGCCGTCCCGGTATTGATAGAGCCGGTGAAGCCGGAGGCGTCGCGGACAATCACGACGGGCCAGGCGCTGCCGCTTTCGCTGTTCGCAAGCAAGCCGCTGCCGGAGAGCTTGCCGATTGTCGTCACGCGGTTCTGGTTGTTGTCGTAGTTCTGCGGCGAGATGCCGTTGTTCAATTGCAGCGCGAAATCGTACGCGTCGTTTTCGAGGACGATTTCTGGGACGTATACGACGGGGGCCTCGAGCCAGCCGGTCACGCCGGAAAACTTCACCTTGGAATTGGCGTTGCCGAGGCTGTTGGGCTTCATGGTCGAGCCAGTGACGGCGGCGTTCTTTATCCAGACGGTGCCGTTCCACTTGTCGGCGTCTGTCCAGCCGAGCGTGGTGGGCGGGAGCGAGCCGGAGTAGACGGCGGCGCCGGAGCCCGTGACGGCGGTCGGCTCCAGGCGCGAGGCGTCCATGTTCACCGTCGCGGCGCGGTTGATGTCGAGGACGCCCGCCGTGATTTTCGCCTCCCCGGAGAACGTCAGCGTCCCAGACCCTATCACGTACACGTTGTCGTAGCTCTTGGCCTCGTCCACCGCGTATGTCTTGTCGCCGCTCACGTTGATTATCAAATCGCTGTCGCTCACGGCTACCTCGACAATCTGTATGGCGGCGATGCAGCCTCTTGCCGTGCCGTCGACGCGGTGTCCGACGACCGTCAGCGTCGAGCCGCTCGTCACGTCGGACACGAGCGTATTCACGCCCTCCGCGATTGCTTCCGCCGTGTTGTAGGCGCCCGAAGCGCCCCACGATGTCGTGCCCGTCTGCAATTCGCCGTCGACATACGTGTAGTCGGTCCCGTTGACGCTGACATATCCGAACTGGTAATTTGCCGCGTCGGTGGCGGCGTAGACTATGACGCGGTAGTAGCCGTATGGAATCCCCTCCACAGTCACCGTCGGCGTCGGGTTGCTGGCGTTCTCGTCGATGTAGCCGTGGCGCAGGTCGGTGGCCGGAGAGAGGCTTCCGCAGGAGTACGCGCCGCGAGTGCCGGTAATCGTCACGCTCGCTCCTGCTACCGTCGTGGCCGCTCCCGTCGCGTCCACCGCATTCACCGTCGTGAGCGTGGCGTTGTTTGCGGCGGCGAGATTGTTCCATGCCGTCCCTGGCACAGCGTATCCGGAAAGCCCGACGTCCGCCGCAGTAGTGAGAGGAGCGTCGCCGCTTGTGAAATTGACGTTGATGGAGGGCTTGTATGTCGCGGTGGCGATGTCGGCCTCGTCGCCGTCGACGTAGTAGAGGACGACGCCCGTCGCGGTCTGGACGAGCTCGCACGCGCCGACGCCGCTCGCCGCCGTCAGCGTCGTCGCGCCCGCCGTGTTCACCGTCGCGAGATTCGCCGTCGTCGCCAGCGTCTCGCCGTCCGCCCCGTATACCTTGATCGCCGCGTCCGCCGTGAACGTCTTCGTCGTCGAGGTGAACGAGACGAGCGTCTTGGACATGACGCTCGGCGTCGCGCTGCCGGAGAGCGTCACGTCGGCTTGCTTGATGACATGGGAAGCGATGCCGAGCGCCTGGTAGGAGACGGAGCCGGGCCCGGCGAAGCGGTAGTTGAACGCGAGGCCGTAGTCGTTGCCGCTGGAAAGGTCGACGGCGAACACCAGCCCTTCCTGCGAGGCGACGGAAATTTCGATGGAGCGGCTTTGCCCGCTCTGCCCGAGATAGCCGCCGCCCCAGCCGTTCACGGTAAGTTTGGACGTGCCGTCGACAGTTATCCACTGCGCACCGTCGCATTGCAGCTTGCTCAGGTTCGCCCACGTCACGGTCGCGCCGTTGTACGCCCCGAAGCGCAAGTCCCAGCCGTCGATTTGCGAGGACGAAGAAACGGCGCTCGCGCCATCGACCACCGCCGCCGAATAGGCGCTGGCGATGTACGGCGTCGCCTCCGGACTCCAGTTGGCGGCGGTAGTCCACGAGCCGTCCGTGCCCACGTACTTGTAGGTGTACGTTTCGGTCTCGCCGGTGACCGGGTTCGTCTCCGTGAAGTCGGCGAACGCACCCAGCGCGACGCCGAATGCGGCCGCGCACGCCGTCAAAAGCTTCTTCCTCATCATTCTCTCCTCCTTGGCGGAACCCGCGAAAGCCCGCCTGTCCTTGAAATCGACATATGCACAACGCGGGCGAAGCATACTCGCAATATACACTCCACCCCTTGTGGCATATATTTTACCATTTTTTGCCGCCGCATGTCTAGCCGAACACCCTTCGGACCCAGGGGCGACAGCATTTACTTGTCCATCGACTGTCAACCGACGTCTTTAGACACATT
>CAMZET010000188.1 GCA_947305825.1 uncultured Verrucomicrobiota bacterium | reverse complement strand
GCCCGCGTTATCCGCCACGCAAGGCTCGGAATCGTGACAATATGCACTTCGTCTTTCGCAAAAGCCGCGCCGGTCTACCGCGAAATCTCCTCCGCGCCCTCAAAAATCGCATCTGCGTCTCCGTTGACATCCGACCATCGCCGCCAGCTCGCAATCGCATGGGCATTTCGCCAATACGAACTTGTCAAAAGGCTGTTCCCTTCTCTGCTGGGCGCGCAACTGACACTCCCGCTCACTCAAATGGCGCCTTTCTCGGTCTCCAAGCTTACTCACACCTCTCCCAGTTCGCTGCAGGTGCAGGGTAGGGTGTGCTACTTTCAGCTGCGATTTTTAGGTGGTTAAATCAAGTGGCCCATTTTGTCGCGTTTTGTGGCGAGATAGCGCCTGTCGTGGGCGTTGGGCGCGATGACGATCGGGACGCGCTCGGCGATTTCGATGCCGTAGCCGTCGAGTCCTTTGATTTTGCACGGGTTGTTTGTGAGGAGGCGTACGCGGCGGATGCCGAGGTCGACGAGAATCTGGGCACCCTCGCCGTAGTCGCGCAGGTCAGGCTTGAAGCCGAGCGCGACGTTGGCCTCGACGGTATCGAGTCCTTCCTCCTGCTTGCGGTAGGCGTGGAGCTTGTTGGCGAGTCCAATGCCGCGTCCTTCCTGGCGCATATAGAGTACGGCGCCGCGGCCTTCCTTCTCGATGAGGGCCATGGCTTCGTGGAGCTGCGGGCCGCAGTCGCAGCGTTCGCTGCCGAGGACGTCGCCCGTGAAGCATTCGGAATGCACCCTGACGAGCACGGGTTCGCCGTTGGCGACGTCGCCCTTGACGAGGGCGAGATGTTCAAGGCCGGTGATGCGGCTGCGGTACATTTTGAGCCGGAAGTGTCCCCACGCCGTTGGCAGGTCGACTTCCTCGACTGGTTCGACGAGCTTGTCGAGATGTCGGCGGTATTCGATGAGGTCGGCGATTGTCGTCATCTTGAGGCTGTGCTCGCGGGCGAAAGCGCGCACGTCATCAAGTCGTGCCATGGTGCCGTCGTCCTTCATGATTTCGCAGCAGAGGCCGATTTCCTGTAGGCCTGCGAGGCGGCAGAGGTCGACGGTGGCCTCGGTGTGGCCGGCGCGGCGCAGGACGCCGCCCTCGCGGGCGCGCAGCGGAAACATGTGGCCCGGCCGCCGGAAGTCGCCCGGTTTCGCGCCGGGACGGACGCACGCGAGCGCCGTCATCGAGCGTTCCGCCGCCGAGATGCCGGTCGTAGTCTCCACTGAGTCTATGGATACGGTAAACGCGGTTTCGTGGTTGTCGGTGTTGCGCGACACCATCTGCGGCAGGTCGAGCCGGCGGCAGTATTCGGCGGACATGGGCATGCAAATCAGGCCGCGCGCCCATTTCGCCATGAAGTTTACGTTGCCCGTAGTCGCGAACTCGGCCGCGCAGATGCAGTCGCCCTCGTTCTCGCGGTCCGCATCGTCAGTCACGACGATTATCTCGCCGCGCCGAAGCGCCTCCAGGCACGTCTCGACGCTGTCGAACATCCCCTTCGCTTCCGCTTTTGCTTCCATCGTTTCCATCGCTTCGTCCGTCGTGTCACTCATGTCACTGGCCGCGCTCCTTGAGCTGCCTCGAACGGAACGCCTTGACGGAGAGGTATTCGAAGAAGCGCTTGATGTGTTCGCGCATCGTCTGGAAGAGCGCGTAGAGGCCCGGCACCAGCAGCACACCGAACAGCACCGAGGCGGCCATGCCGAAGAATTCCGTTATGCCGATGGCGTTTCGGCTGGCGACGCCCGCGCCCGGATAACACCAGCGCGGGAAGAAGAGGTTCATGCACATGGGCATCGTGCCGAGGAGCGTGGTGAGCGCCGTCATCAGTATGGCGCGCAGACGCTCGCCGGCCGCCGCTCCCGCCGCTTCCACGATGGAATATCCCTCGACTTCGCGCTTGTCCTTCGCGAACTCGACGAGCAATATCGCGTTCTTCGACGCGAGTCCCACGAGCAGGACGAGGCCGAGCTGCGCATACACGGAGAGCGACAGGTTGAAGAGCTTCAGGCCGACGAGGGCGCCGAAGGTCGCCACGAAAATCGAGAGCATCACGGGCAGCGGAATCGTCCAGGACTCGTACTGCGCGACGAGGAACAGGTAGCCGAAGAGGATGGCCAGCGCGATGAGCGGCGCCGCCGACCCGGAGTTGCGCTGTTCCTGGTAGGTTATGCCCGACCACTCGTAGCCGAAGCCTTCGGGAAGTTCCGCGTCGAGGACTTTTTTAACGTCCTCCATGACCTTGCCTGTCGCGATGCCCGGCATGGGCATGACCTTCAGGCCGGCGGCGGGATACATCTGGTAGCGCGACATGATGCGCGGGCCGACCTCGCGCTTGATGGTGCCGAGCGAGCCGACTGGCACCATGTTGCCCGTCTCGCTCCTGACGTAGAGGTTTGCGACGGCCTCTGGCGTCGCGCGTCCGGACCAGTCGGACTGCACCGTCACGCGGTTGACCTGCGTGCCGAGGTTCACGTCGTTCACGTAGCGCGAGCCGAGGTAGTTCTGGAGCGTCGCGTAGGCCGTGGCGACAGGCACGTGGAACATCTCGGCCTTCGTGCGGTCCACCTCGAGGCGCAAGTGGGGAGTTTGCGCCGTGAAGCCGGAGAACGCCGCCATGACACTCGGAAGGGCGTTTAGCTTGGCGAGCATCTGGTTCTTCACGCCGTCGAGGAGCAGCGGGTCGGTGGATTCCTTGGACTGGAGGCGCACGTCGATGGAGTTGTCGGCGCCGAGGCCGGGGATGGCCGGCGGCGCGAACACTTGCACCGACGCTTCCGGAATCTGCGAGAGCATCCCCTTCACCTTGGGCACGAGGTTCTTCACCCACTGCTCCGGCTTGCGGCGGCGCGACCAGTCGTGGAGGTCGGCGACGAGCAGCGTCTCGTTCTCGCCGCGTCCGCCCACCATCGAGAAGCCGTTGATGGAGAGCACGCTGTTCACCTCGTTCGTCATCGAAAGGAGCATGTTCACGGCGCGCATGGATACTTCGCGGCTGCGGGCGAGCGTCGAGCCTTCAGGAAGTTCGAGGGCGCAGAAAAGGCACCGCTGGTCTTCGTCGGGCAGGAAGGAAGTCTGCGTGAACTTGAACATCTGAAGCGTCATGAGGATGGTCAGCACGAGCAGCATGGCCGAGAGGATGAGGCGGCGGGCGAGCGCCTTGGACATGAACACGAACATCCCCTTGAAGCCGTTGATGAGCGAGTTGAACCAGGCGAGCGGACCGTGCTTGTACGGATGCGCCTCGCGCAGGAGCAGCGAGCAGAGCGCCGGCGCGAGCGTGAGCGCACACAGCGTCGAGAAACACACCGCCGCCGAAAGCGTCACAGAGAACTGCTGGTAGATGCGCCCGGTGATGCCGCTCATGAAGCCAACCGGCACGAATATGCCCAGCAGCACGAGTGTCG
>CAMZET010000187.1 GCA_947305825.1 uncultured Verrucomicrobiota bacterium | reverse complement strand
GCGGCACGTTCACGTGGCCGAACTCCTTCATGCGCGCCTTGCCGCGCTTCTGCTTCTCCAGCACCTTCATCTTGCGCGTCACGTCGCCGCCGTAGAGCTTGGCGAGCACGTCCTTCCGGAACGGCCGTATGTCCTCGCGGGCGATGATTTCCTTGCCGATCGCCGCCTGCACGGGAATCTTGAACTGGTGCGGCGGAATCGTCTCGGCGAGCGCCTTGCACATTTGCAGGCCGCGCGCGCGCGCCTTGGCGCGGTGCACCATCGTCGCGAACGCGTCCACCGTCTCCCCGTTCAGGAGAATATCCATCTTCACGATGTCCGAGACCTGGTAGCCCGCCGGCTCGTAGTCCATCGACGCGTAGCCGTGCGACACGGATTTGAGCGTGTCGTGGAAGTCGATCAGGATTTCGTTCAAGGGGAGCATGGCGTGGAGCATGACGCGCTTGGAGTCTATCGTCTCGGTGCCGTCCACCGTGCCGCGGCGGTCCATCACGATGCGCATTATGTCGCCGATGGATTCGGACGGCGTGATGATGCGGGCCTTGAGGATTGGTTCGGAGATTGTGTCGAGCGCCGAGGGGTCGGGCATCTGCAGCGGGTTGTCGAGGTCGCGCTCCGTGCCGTCCTTCATCCGCAGCTTGTAGACGACGCCCGGCGACGTCGAGATTATGTCGAGGTTGAACTCGCGCCGCAGGCGCTCCTGCACGATTTCCATGTGCAAGAGGCCGAGGAAGCCGCAGCGGAACCCGAAGCCCAGCGCGAGCGACGATTCGTGGTGGAACGTGAACGCCGAATCGTTGAGGTGCAGTTTCTCGAGCCCTTGCGAGACTTTCGGGAACTCGTCGGTGCTCATCGGATAGATGCCGCAGAACACCGTCGGATGGATGTCGTGGAAGCCCGGCAGGGCCTCCGTCGCGCCCAGTTTCGCCGTCGTCACCGTGTCGCCTATCTTGATGTCGGCGGGGTCCTTCACGGTGCCGACGAGGTAGCCGACCTGCCCCGCCGAAAGCGAGTCCACAGGCTTCTTGTTAGGCGAGAATATCCCGACTTCGTGAATCGTCGTGGAGACGTTGCTGCCCATGAAGACGACGCCCTGGCCCGGCCGTATCGAGCCGTCCACCACGCGCACGTAGGTTATCACGCCCCTGAATTCGTCGAAAACGGAGTCGAATACGAGCGCGCGGAGCGGCGCGTCCGCGCCTGCCGTCTCCGGCGGCGGTATGCGCTTGACTATCGCTTCGAGCACTTCGGCGCATCCCATGCCCGTCTTCGCCGAGACGAGCAGCGGCTCGTCCATCGGTATCGCGAGTATGTCCTCTATCTCCTGGCTGACCTCGGCGACGTTGGCGCCCGGCAGGTCGACCTTGTTCAGGACGGGCACGATTTCGAGCTTGGCGTCCTGCGCGAAATACGTGTTGGCGACGGTCTGGGCCTCGACGCCCTGCGCGGCGTCGACGACGAGAAGGGCGCCTTCGCACGCGCCCATGGAGCGGCTGACTTCGTATGCGAAGTCGACGTGTCCCGGCGTGTCGAGGAGGTTGAAGAGGTATTTTTTGCCGTCGCGCGCGGTGTATTCCATCGAGACGGGATGGCTCTTGATGGTGATGCCGCGTTCGCGCTCGAGGTCCATCGCGTCGAGGGTCTGCTCCTTGAGTTCGCGCGCGGAGATGGCGTGGGTGAGCTCGAGGATGCGGTCGGAGAGCGTGGTCTTGCCGTGGTCGACGTGCGCGATGATGCAGAAGTTGCGGATGCCTTCGAGTTTCATGGCAGAGGCTCCTTTCTTTCGAGCAGGCCCGTCTTCCACTCGCCGAGCGTGCGGCTGGAGACTTCGCGGAAGCCGAGCGCCTCGTAGGCGGCTAGGACTTCCGGGTAGAGTTCGGCGAGGATGCCGGAGATGACGAGACGCCTCCGCGCATATGGGGCTATTTCGGCGGCGAAGCGTATGAGGCGAGGGCCGAGGATGTTGGCGACCCCTAGGTCGTAGCGGCGCCGGGGCTGGGCGGGCTCGGCGCCGGCGCCGCCGGCGCCGAGGGCGAAGCGCGTGTACGAGGCTTTCGCGTTGTTGAGCGCGGCGTTCTCGCGGGCGACGCGGACCGCCTCTTCGTCCACGTCGAAGCCCTCCGCCGGCGAATAGCCGAGGAGCGCGGCTGCGATGGAGAGGATGCCAGAGCCGCAGCCCATGTCGAGCATGGAGCCGCCATCGCCGGAGAGTTCGTCTATGTATTCGAGGCAGGCGCGCGTCGTCTCGTGGCGCCCGGTGCCGAACGCGAGCCCTGGGTCGAGCGTCACCACGGCCCGCCCGGCCGCCGCTTCCCCGCAAGGCGCATCCTCCCACGGCGGCCTCACCACGAGACGCCGCCCCACGAACTCCGTCTTGAAATGACGACGGTACGAATACCGCCAGTCTTCGTCCGCCACCTCCGTTTCGACCAGCCTCGGACTCTCCTCGCCGACGATGCGAAGCGCCTCCGCGAGAAGAGTGCGCACCTCGCCGGCGCGTGCGCCGTCTTCGAAATACACGCCGACTTCCGTCTGCGCGGCCTCCACGTCGCGCCAGCTCGACAAAGTGAAATCCCCTCCGTCGAATACTTCGAAGAGGGGATTGACCTTGCGCTCGTCTATGGAGCAGTATACCCGGTGCATCGCGCCTAGCTAACGCCTTATGCGCGCGCCGCGAGTTTCGCGACCACCGCCGGGCGCTGCACGAGCACGCGCACCTCTTCGTCGCCCATCGCGCCCACCGCCTCTTCGCTAAGCCCGAACTTCACCAGACGGCGCCTCTGCGCCGCGTTCTTCCGCGCCTTGCCCGCCGGCGTCTTGCACGGACGAACATGCGATTCCTTGCGTAGCGTACGACCTGTACCCATTTTGTACCTCTTCTTCTTTTTCTGCTGGTGTGTTGAAAAAAACGCGCATATATTATCATATTTGCCCCAGCCTGTCAATGCGCTTGCCCCGCGAATCGCCGAAAAAACCTTTTCGCCGCCACGGAAAAAGCTAACGCCGCCGCCCTGGCCCTGGCGCGTCCCCCTTGCGCGTCGCGCGTCTTGTGCGTCTCGTTGCACGTCTTGTGCGTCTCGTTGCGCGTCTCGTGCGTCTCGTTCATGTGGAACGGACGCCTCGTCCGTTCCCCCTCGTACGGGGTGAAACGGGGGGAGTCGCGTGGTGTAGCGTGTTGAACGCGAATTCCACGTGGAACGGACGAGGCGTCCGTTCCACGTGCGCGTCTCGTGCGTTTCGTTGCGCGTCTCGTGCGTCTCGTTCATGTGGAACGGACGCCTCGTCCGTTCCCCCTCGTACGGGGTGAAACGGGGGGAGTCGCGTGGTGTAGCGTGTTGAACGCGAATTCCACGTGGAACGGACGAGGCGTCCGTTCCACGTGCGCGTCTCGTGCGTTTCGTTGCGCGTCTCGTGCGTCTCGTTCATGTGGAACGGACGCCTCGTCCGTTCCC
>CAMZET010000186.1 GCA_947305825.1 uncultured Verrucomicrobiota bacterium | reverse complement strand
ACATGTGGGACGAGATTCGTCGCCTGATGTGGGACTACGTGGGCATCGTGCGGACTAACAAGCGTCTGGCGCGCGCCGCCCGCCGCCTCAAAACCCTGCGTCGCGAAATCCGCGACTACTATTTCCGCTACCTCGTCACGCCGGACACGCTGGAGCTGCGCAACCTCGCCGTCTGCGCGGAGCTCATCGTGCGCAGTGCGCAGAAGCGCCACGAGTCGCGCGGCCTTCACTACACCCTCGACTATCCGCGAATGTCGAAGAAGCCGAAAGCGACCGTGCTCGACGGCTACCGCGGCTGACGCAAGCGCACGCGAAAGGGAATTTGCCAGATGGCCGCAGATACGACATTGACGGAACTGGTGGTGGTCTCGGCGGAGAGCGACGAGGCTCTCGTCGCCGAGGCCAGGCGCATAGCGGCGTTCCTGGAGCGCGTGAGCGACGTGTCGCTGGTGGACGTCGCATACACGTGCTCGCGCACGCACGGGCCATCGCGCCTGGCGGTGGTTGCCTCGTCGTCCGGCGAACTGCGTTCGCGCCTGACGGCCGCCGCGACGCGCATCGCCGGCGGCGCCGCCCGCATCCGCGACAAGAGCGGAACCTACTACGAGCGCGAGAGGCTTCTCGCCGGCGATTCCGGCGCCAAGCTCGCGTTCGTCTATCCGGGAGTGCCGTCGTTCTATCCGGACATGCTGCGCGACGTGGTCGTCGCGTTTCCGGAGTGCCGGGCGGCCTTCGACGAACTCGAGGAGGCGCTCAAGACCGAAAAGGATTTCAGGCCATCCGACTTCATTTTCCCGCCGGCGCCGTATTACCAGCATGACGCGGACGTGTTTTCGTCCGGGGCCTACGCGCAGGCGCTGGTGTCCGTCTTCACGGCGAGCGACGCGCTCTCGCGCCTGGTGAAGCGTGTCGGGATAGCGCCGGACGGCGTGGTGGGCTGCGCCGGCGGCGATCTGGCGGCCGCGATGGCGTCCGGCTCGGCGCTTGTCACCTCGCGCGCCGACAGGGTGCGGGCCGTGCGCGACATCTACAAAGTGGTGTACAAGGCCGTCAATCACGGCGGGCTGCCGAAGACGTCGATGGTCTCGGTGATGATGCGCCAGGAGGGCGAGGCGGACGGCGTGGTGGCGGGCTTTCCGCGCGGCAAGGCGGCGCTCGCGATAGAGTTTTCGCCGCGCCGCAGGGTGTACGCAATCGAGCCGGACTTCGAGGAGCAGGCCGCCGCCGCGTTCGCCGCCGCCGGCATCCGCACCATGCGCATGGCCCTCGACCGCCCTTTCAACACCGCCAAATGCGAGTCCATCGTCCCGGCCATCCGCCACTTCGCCGACTCGCTGCTCACGCGCGAGGCGACCGTGGACGTCTATTCATGCGGCATCCAGGCCCCGCTGCCGAAACGCCTGCGCACCGTCCGCAGCGAAACGGCCGAACGCTGGGCCAAAAGCGTGCGTTTCGCCGAGACGGTGCGGCGGATGCACGACGACGGCTACCGCGTGTTCCTGGAAGTCGGGCCGCGCGGCCTGATGACCGACGCCGTGGAGGATACGCTCAAAGGGCGCGAGTTCGCCGCGATCGCGCTCAACTCCGTCCACCGCCGCGGAATGCTGCAGCTCCAGCACGCGCTCGCCCGCCTGGCCGCGCTAGGCGCAAACGCCGACTTCTCGCCGCTCTACGACGGCAGGCGCGCCAGGGCAATCGACTTCTCGCAGGCCGTCTCGCTCGAGGTGAGGCGCGACGCCGAAATGCGCCTCTCGCGCGCTTTCCCGCGCATGACGCTCCTCGGCACCGACCACGCGCTCACCGGCGCGGAATACCTCTCCGAGCCGAAAACACGCAACGAAAAGCTTTCTCAGCGACGCGCCGCGCTCGAACGCATCGCCTCGCGCAGCCGGCAGTTCGACCGCGGCGCCATCCAGCCGCTCATTTCCGACGCCGACGAAATATCCTCCGTCCCCGGCATTTCCTGCGAGATTTGCAAAGTCTTCACCACTTCGGCCGAACCGTTTCTAGCGGATTTCTCGATTGGCTCGAGCCAGATTTCGTATTCCGACCCGAACCTGAAAGGGCTTCTGCTCCTGCCCGTGGCGGTAGGCATAGAAGTCATGGCTGAGGCGGCGATGCGCGTAATGCCGTCGCGCGCGCTTGCGGCGGTCGAAGATTTCTCGTGCCGGCGGCGCGTTGCGTTCCGCGACGGCAGGCTGCGGCTGTTCATACGCGCCGAGCGCATCGCCTCCGGCACGGCGGGCACCGCCGCTCTGCGCGTCCTGATCCGCGACGACTCGCCCAACAGCGAATACACGTGGGCCATCATGGAGGCGACGGTTATCCTCTCGTCCGAACCGCCGGCCCCGATGCCCGGCTCGCCCATGCCGCTCACGCGCCCGCGCTCCGTGCACTGGAGCGGACGCGAGATATATCCTGCCATGCTTTCGTGCGGCTCGCGCCTTCGCGGCATCGCCTTCGTCCGCGCCTGGGGCGAAGGCGGCCTCGACTACACCGTGCGCGTTCCGCAGCGCATCGGCGCCGTCGCCGCCGCCACCTACCCGCTCTGGGCCGTCAACCCCATACTCCTCGAAATCGTCGCCAGCGGCTTCCGCCTCTGGCGCTCGCAGGACCGCTTCCCAGGCTCGTTCTCGCTCCCGCTGCGCCTAAGGCGCATCGAAATCCTCGGAGCCGCGCCGAAGGAAGGCGCGGAACTCAACTGCTACCTGCGCCTCACAGGCGTCACCCCCGAAAGCCAGCTCTGCGACATAACCGTCACAGGCGGCGACGGCAATACCGTCTTCGAAATCTCCGGCTGGGAAGAGCAGACCAGCCGCGTCCCGAAGGAATACTGCCAGATGCTCCTCCAGCCCGCCAACGCCTTCCTCTCCAACAGGCTCTCGCGCGAAATCGTCGGCAACCCTGGCACGGACATCGCGACCGCCTACACTACCGACGTCCCGTACCACGTATTCGAACGCAGCGAGGCGCTGTGGCTCAAACTCATGGGGCGGCTGGTGCTCTCCGACTCCGAACGGAGAAAACTCGACACGATGACCGGTTCCGTTGCGCGGCGCACGGAATGGCTTTTCGGGCGTCTCGTCGCCAAAGAGGCCGTCAGGCGCTTCCTCAAAGACTTCTACCAGGCGCGCTGGAGCGACGCCGACGTCCAGATTTGCCCGGACCCCAACGGCAAGCCAGTCGCCATCGGCGAATGGCGGCGCTACCTGACCACGAAACTCGACATCGCCATCGCCCACACCGCGCAGTTCGTCGTCGCCGTCGCCGCCGCCAACGCACGTGTCGGCGTGGACGTCGAATCCGCCACGCGCGACCTCTCCGAGGAATTCACGCGCGGAGTCTTCACCGACGAAGAGCTGGAACTAGCCGCGAACAGCACCAATTCCGCGCAGGCGTTCCTCCGCTTCTGGTGCGCCAAGGAGGCCGTCTCCAAAGCGCTCGGCACGGGCATCCGCTATTCGCCGCG
>CAMZET010000185.1 GCA_947305825.1 uncultured Verrucomicrobiota bacterium | reverse complement strand
GTTGTTGTTGCGGTGGCGCCGCACCAGCACCCGGCCGCCTTCCACTGGCTCTTCCCTCGCGACGTCCAGCGCGAAATAGTCGTCCCCGAAAACCAGTGGGTCGAAGTCTCCGCGCCATACCATTTCCGCATGAGCCTCTTCGACCCCGCCACAGGCCGCACCATCCGCACATACCGCTCCGACGGCGAGACGAGCGTCCACGCGGTCTCTTTCGACGCGCCGCACTACAAGGGCGACGGCACGCGCTGCCGCCGCCTGCGGCTCGAAATGACCGTCTTCACGCCGGGCCGCTCCACACGCACCGTGAGCGCGTTTCTCGTGCCGCCGCCGATTGACCGCGCCAGGATGCTGCGCGCCGTGGGCCCGGACGTCCTGCGCAGGCACGGCGAATACAGGACGGTGCTCTCCAACGGAGCCGGCGCGGCCTCCTCCCTGCGCATCGGCTGGGGCGAAATCCACAGCCAGTACGACGCCATCCTCGCCGCCAATCCCAACCCGACCTGCCCCTCCGACCGCCTGAACCTCTGGACCCGCACGCGCTGCTGGCTCCAGCGCGAGGGCTACACGCGCGAACTCGACAAACGCTGCCAGACGCGCTTCGAGGCCGACCCCGCCGGACGCTTCGCCAAATGGTCTTTCCACGTCCCCTGCGGCATGGGCAAGACCGCCGACATCTCCTTCACCCTCTCGCTGGCCGAAGGCGCCAACGTCGCGAGGCTCCTCGTCATGCGCCACGCTGGCAGCGACAACGACGTCGGCGACCAGATTCGCCTCGTGTTCCGCCCGCAAATCGAATGGCGCAGCTTCCACGCGACGACCAAGGCGTTCATGGGGCTGGAGGAGCTCTTCCCGCGCGCGTGCCGCGCTTACCAGGACGGCTTCGATTTCCGCCCGTACGACGAGGCGTTCCGGCTTCGCGTGAAGGGCGGCGACTACCACCACGAGACGCAATGGGAATACAACGTGCCGCACGACGAGGAAGCGTCGCGCGGCCAGGACGGCGCAGGCGACCTCTTCTCGCCGGGATGGATTTCCGCCGACCTCAAGCCCGGCGACACCGTCGAAATAACCGGCGCCCTCGGCGGCGACGCCGATTTCGCCATCGCCCCAGACGTGCCTGCGGCCGCCGCCAACGCCGCCGCGCTTCCGGCCACCGCTCTCGTCGGCGACGCCATCGAATTCGAACCCGCGCTCAAGGAGGCGATGAAGCTCTTCATCGTCCGCCGCGACGACCTCAAGACCGTCATCGCCGGCTACCCATGGTTCCTCGACTGGGGCCGCGATACATTCATCTTCATGCGCGGAATGTTCGCCGCCGGAATGTTCGACGACTCCCTCAAAATCCTCAAGGCTTTCGCCGCTTTCGAGGAGGACGGCACGCTTCCGAACATAATCTACGGCGACAAGGCCGGCAACCGAGACACCACCGACGCCCCGCTCTGGTTCGTCAAGTGCGTGCGCGAACTCGCCGGCTACGCCGCCGACGGCAAGGCGCAAGTCCCCGACGAAGACCTCGACGCGCTCCGCGAGACGTGCGCCGACATCGTGCGCAACTACATCAAGGGCACGCCCAACGGCATCAAAGTGGACGAAGACTCCGGCCTCGTGTTCTCGCCGTCGCACTTCACGTGGATGGACACGAACTATCCGGCGTGCACGCCGCGCGAGGGCTACCCCGTCGAAATACAGGCGCTCTGGGTCTCCGCGCTCGAATTCACCGGCTGCGACAGCGACGTCGAGGCCAGGGCGCGCGCGAGCATCGTGCGCTATTTCAAGCGCCACGACGGGCGCGGCTACTACGACTGCCTCGCCGCCGCGCCCGGCACGCCCGCCGCCGTCGCCACCCCCGACGACGCCATCCGCCCCAACCAGCTCTTCCTCGCCACCCTCGGCGTAGTCGACGACCCCTCCATACTCGATGCAACCGAAGAACTGCTCATCCCGGGCTCCATACGTTCGCTCGACGCCGCCAACCCGCTCTACTGCGGCGAATATTCCGGCGACGAGGATACGTCGCGCAAGCCCGCGTACCACAACGGCACCGCCTGGGCCTGGCCCTTCCCGCTCTGGGCGGAGGCTGCCGCCAGGCTCGGCCGCCTCTCGCCTGACGTCGCACTGCAAATACTCTCCTCCGCCGTCGAGAACACCAACTCCGGCTGCCTCTGCCACATCAGCGAAATCGCCGACGCCAACGCCCCGCACGCCCAGCGCGGCTGCACCGCCCAGGCCTGGAGCGTCAGCGAACTCCTGAGGGTTCTCGTATACTGCAAGCGCCTGCGCAACCTCGCGCCCTCGAATCACGCCAGAAAACTTTCCTAACCACAAACGCACAAAAAAAGGAGCAAGGCAATGGCTGTTACCAAAACAGAGACGGTCGGCTGGGGTTCCCGGCTCGGTTCCGCAGTCAAGGGAATAATCGGCGGCTTCATCCTCTTCATAGCGGGCTTCCCGCTCTTGTGGTGGAACGAAGGCGAGACCATCAAGACTCGCAAGGCCCTCGAGGAAGGCGAGCAGAACTGCATCGCCGTCGAGTCCACGGCGCAAATCGACCCCGCCTTCGACGGCAAGCTCGTCCACATGTCCGGCCTCGCCGATACCGAGACCACGCTTTCCGACCCCGAGTTCGGCGTCAGCGAGCCCAAGGCCATCCGCCTCGTCCGCAAAGTCGAGATGTACCAGTGGAAGGAAAACTCCCACACGACGGAGAAGAAGAAAGTCGGCGGCAGCGTCGAGCGCACCACCACGTACACGTACGAGAAGGTGTGGAGCGATGCGGTAATCGATTCCGGGTCGTTCGAGGAGGCGGGCCACGACAATCCGGGCGTCATGGAGTTCCAGTCCAGCGAGCTCGAAGCGGAAAGCGTGACGTTCGGCGCATTCCGCCTGTCGAAGGAGCAGATAGCGCGCATCGGCGAGGAGCGGCCGTACGTGTTCCCGGCGAATTTCACGTGCGCGGTCGAGCGCGTCAAGGTCGCCGGCAGCATAATTTACGTGCCCAATGGCGAGACGCGCGCGAACGCGCTCAACCAGCGCGACGCCGTCTCGCAGCCGCGCATCGGCGACATGCGCGTCACGTTCAAGGTCGTCAAGCCGCACGAGATTTCGCTCGTCGCCAAGCAGCACGGCGACACGTTCGTCTCCTACACCGCCAAGAACGGCAAGAAGGTGTCGCTTCTGAAGGACGGCGTGAAGGACGCTTCGGAGATGTTCGCGGCGGCGCAGAGCGCCAACACGTTCCGTTGCTGGCTGCTGCGCCTTGTCGGCTTCCTGCTGATGTTCTTCGGCGTCTCCGCCGTGCTGAAGCCGCTTTCCGTGGTGCTGGACGTGCTGCCGATACTGGGCAACATCGCGGAGGTGGGCATAAGCATCGTGGCGTTTGCGGTGGCGGCGCCGTGCTCGCTCGTCACAATCGCCATCGCCTGGCTCTACTACAGGCCAGTGGTGGGCATCGCGCTCCTCGCGGCGGCGGGCGCTATCGTCTTCTGGTTCAAGAACAAGAAGAAAGCGGCGGCCGCGGCAAAGGCGGCCGCGCCTTCGGC
>CAMZET010000184.1 GCA_947305825.1 uncultured Verrucomicrobiota bacterium | reverse complement strand
ACGCCCTCCTGCACGATGAAGGGCACGCGCTGGGCCGGTGCGTTCCACTACCCGCGCATGCTGTTCAACCTGATCAAGCTCATGGAGGCGGAAAAGTCGAAGATTTGAAAGGTTGAAAGGCGGCCGGCACAATGAAACTCGAAGCGAAAATACTCCTTGTCCTCGTCTCTGCCGCGATGCTTTTTGCGGCTCGCGGTGCCGACGCCCTCCCGGGCAATGGGAATTTCAATGCCGTGAATGCCAGTTTCTCCGAAAACGGCATCCTCCAGTCGATCAGCATCGGAGAGGCCGTCTTCGCGACTGGCGGAGGCAATCTCTGGGAGGCGGAGTTTCTGACAGATCCAGGCGCTTCCACGCCGGAGATGCTTTCCGTCTCCGCCTCGAATGCCACCTCTTTCGCAAAACGCGAGTCAGATTCGGAGATCGTGCTTTCATGGCGCGGCATTCCGCTGGGCGGCGAGGCCGACGCCCTCGACGCCACCGTCACCATCGCGAAGAACGCAGACGGTTCGCAGATGTGGAGCCTCCACTTTGCGAACCGTTCGCCGCGCTGCAAACTCAAGCGCACCTGCTTCCCGATGCTGCGACGCGTGACGCGCGACGGGGAGGGCGATGCCCTCCTGCCGTGGAAGGACTACGGCGCGAGGCTCTTCCGCCGCCGCACGGCGCAGCCGAATGCGCTCCATGCCCACTATCTCGGCTATGCGCCGCCGGTCGCGGCCTTCTTCCTGGGCGAGACGGGGCTCTACATCGCGGCAGAGGATCCACAGGCGCGGCAGAAGTGTCTCGTGGAGAGCGGCGAACAGAACGTCCATTTCGATACCTGCGTGGAACTCGGGGCGGACGGTCCCGGCTACAATGTGACGCTTGCGCCGCTCAAAGGCGATTGGTGGGAAGCCGCGCGGCGCTACCGCAAATTCGCCCTTGCCCAGAAGTGGGCGCGCTTGGGGCCGATCAAGGACGACCCATCGCGTTTGCGCCGCATCTGCGAAATCCCGCTCTGGATCAACATCCACGGCCATTCGGACATGGCCTCGAACGTGCTCGCGAGGGCGAAGTCGCTTTTCCCTGGTTTCGCGACCGGAATCCACTGGCACCTCTGGCAGCAGTCCGGGCACGACGTCAACTATCCAGAGTATTTTCCCGCCCAGCCGCATGTGAAGGAAACGATTGACTTCTGCCATTCCATTGGACAGGAGCCTATGCCATACACCAACGGCCGCCTCTGGACGGCGACGACGATGGGTTATCTTCTTGCCGAGCCTTGGGCCGTGATGAAGACGGACGGCTCGCGCGTCGTCGAGGTGTACAACCCGGCGAATCCTCCGCTCGCGGTGATGTGCCCGTGGACGGCGACGTGGCAGCGTGTGGTGCAGACATTCACAGGACGCATCCTCGACGAACTCGGGGCGAAGTCTCTTTTTATAGACCAGGTAGGCGCTGCGCGCGCATACCCGTGCTACGATCCTTCGCACGGCCATCCGGTCGGCGGCGGCGCCTGGTGGCGCGAAGGCTATGTGCGCATGTTGGAGCCGATCCGCCGCGCCTACAACGAGCGTGGCGCGTTCCTCACCACGGAGGGCGCGGGAGAAGCGTATCTCGATCTCTTCGACGGCTTTCTGCAGGTCGTGGAGCGAAAACCCGAGGACGTGCCGTTCTGGAGCGCCGTCTATTCGGGCTATACGACCTATTTCTGCTCGTCTGAGAATGTCGACGACGACTCGCAGTCTTTCCGCATCCAGCAGAGTCGTGAAATGCTCTGGGGGCACCCGCTCGGCTGGTTCGACCCCGGCATCCTCGACAAGCCGCAGAAAGTCGAAATTCTCCGTCGACTTTGCACATTCCGGCAGAACAATCTCGACGCGCTCGCCTACGGCAGCCTTCTTGACGAACTTCGCCCGGTATCTCCGCTGCCGGAGATTGAATACACGTGGAAGCCGCGCGCCAACTGGAGCAAGAGCGTGAATCGCGGCACATGTCCCGCCGTCGTCGGCAACTGGTGGCGAACAGCCGACGGTGAAACCGTCCTTCTGGCCGCCAACCTGACAGACCATCCGCAGACGCTGGAATGCAAAGTCTGGGATGACGGGAGGCATGCCGGCAAGACCGCCGCAGTCTCCCTCGAAGCGCATGAACTCAAACGAATCGGAATAAGGCAAATCAACAACCAAACCTTTCAACTTCCCAAGTCAACCCAAAGGAGACTGCCATGAAAACAAAGCACATGCTGAATGAAATAGTCTGCGCCGCGCTTGCGGCTCTCCCGCTGTTCGCGATCTTCGGCTTCACGCTCGAAGGCACTTTCACGGGTACGACGCGCTATGTATCAAAATCCGGCAGCGATTCCAACGGCGGAACATCCTGGGACGACGCCAAGCTCACTATCCAGGCGGCTGTCGATCTCTGCGCCTCCGGCGACACCGTGGTCGTCGACGACGGCGAATACTCCGACACGACCCCGTGGACCTCGACGAACGACAAGTCGTATTCGCTCCCAACGGTCGTGCAGATCACAAAGCGCATACACCTCGTCTCGCGCAACGGCAAGTTCAAGACGCACATCGTCGGCAAGTGGGCCGATACGGCGACAGGAGTTGGCGCCGGCGCCGCGCGGTGCATCTACATCAACGGAACGGCTTCGGCGAACGACGCGGCAAACGGCACGCTCATCGAAGGCTTCACGATTCGCGACGGCGCGACGGAATACGCCACGGCGGGCAATACCGACTACGACAGCGCAGGCGGCATCTGCGGCGGCACCGGCGTCAACGGCAAGGGCCTCGCCTATGTCGTGGATTGCGACATCGTAAACTGCCGCGCCGGGACGGGCGCCGCGATTTCCCGCGGCATCGTCCCGATTCGCTGCGCGTTCGTCGGCAACCGTGGCGTACAAGGCACCGGCACCCAGCATGTCTTCTATCGCACGCTCTACGCCTACAACTGCGTATTCGCCATGAACGGCCCCGCTGCGCGGAACGTCGGCACAAACGGCGGCTCCATCTTCGCGCAAACGCAATCGGCCACGATTGTAAACTGCACGTTCATCGATAATACCTGCTACGTGCTCCAGCCAAACGGCAACTATGCGTCTCCCATTTACAACTGCGCGTTTCTAGGCGACGGCGAGGCGCTTTCGTACGGCAAGGGAGGCGGCAAGGCCTATATCTATCCGACGAATTGTGTCCAGACGGCATCGGGCGGTGACATTGGCGGCCGCATAGCCGCAGAAGGGGAAAATGCCGGTTGCAAGGCCGGCGTCTCCGAATTCCAGTACTGGTACGCCGCCGACACGCGCGAGTGGAAGTCCGCCGTGAACGGCGATCTCAAGGATGCCGGCTTCAACGCGCGCTCCGTCGCCGCGACGTTCGTCCCAGAGGAATACCTCGACACCGACTTCTTCGGCAACGCGCGCAACTGGGCGTCCGTCGACATCGGCGCCATCGAGGCGCAGGGCGAGGCGGCCAATCCGGCGCTCGGCACGATACAGCTCGGCACCAATGTCGCCGTCATGGCGGGGACGGATGTCGTTTCGCTCCCGAGAGGTTTCGTTTCGTGCGAGGCGGCTACCGCCCAGGTGCG
>CAMZET010000183.1 GCA_947305825.1 uncultured Verrucomicrobiota bacterium | reverse complement strand
GTTTGTCAGGGTTTGGAACGATAGCGTCCTTACCAGCGACAAAGACATCGCCCGGCTCTCCTACGCGCGCCTCTTCGTTCGTCGAACAGACCGTCCCGAGCCGCGCATAGCGCTAATCCTCCTCCTCCGCCGCCGCCACCGCCGCCGACGGCGCAACCCCGCCGCGTCGCCAGCGATGCCCGGCCTCGCCCTTCGCCTGCATATCGTCCACTTCCCCTACCATGCCGATTTCGCGGATGCCGGGCGTGTCGAGGGCCATCGCGCCGCACGGCAGCATGACGAGCTCCCGGCTCGTGGTGGTGTGCCGCCCGCGCCCGGACCATTCCTGCACCTCCTGCGTCGCCATCCATTCCTCGCCGGCGAGCGCGTTCAACAGCGACGACTTGCCTACGCCTGAAGCGCCGACGAATGCGACCGTGCGCCCCGGCGCGACGTGGCGGCGAACTTCCTCCAGCCCCGCCCCCGTGCGCGACGAGACCGCTAGCGCCTCCACGCCACCTCCGCACGAGCGCACCGCCTCGAGATTCATGCGCACCTCGTCCGCACCCGCCAAGTCCGCTTTCGTCAGCACGACAACCGCCTCCGCCTCGCCCATGTCGCCGGCGAGCGCCAGATAGCGCGTCAGCCGCGCCCGCGACACCAGCTCGCACGCCGGCATCATGATGAAGAGCGTATCAAAGTTCACGGCGAGCGTCTGCGATTTGCGCCGCGCCGTCGGGTCGCGCCGCTCGAACCACGAAAAGCGCGGCAACACGGCCGTTATCATGCTCTCGCCCTGCGCGTTGTAGCGGTAGCGCACGAAATCGCCGGTCATCGGCTTCACGGCTCCGGGCGCGTTGAACGCGCTCTTCTTCTTCCGCGCCAGCGCTTCCCCTTCCGCCTCCTCGCAGACGAGGTGGTAGTAGTCGCCGTGCGCGCTCACTATACGGGCGACCGCGCCGCCTTCCTCGCCGCCGCGCCACCCCCAAGCCGCCATCTTAGTCATTGAAGAACATCTCCTTCGCGACGGTCATCTTCGCGCGGCCGCGTATGTCGGCGGCGGACGCGCCCACGAGCAGCTCGTACGTCCCGGGCGCGAGCCGGAAGCGGCTCGCGAACGAGTCCCAGTAGGCGAGGTCGCGCGGCGTCAGCGCGACCGTCAGCTTCTCGCTTTCGCCAGGTGAGAGCAGGCGCGTCTTCGCGAACCCCTTGAGCTCCTTCACAGGACGCTCCTCCTTCGCGTCGGGATACGCCGCGTAGATTTGCACCGTCTCGCGCCCGGCGACGCCGCCCACGTTCTTCACCGGCACGGAGACGGACCAGCCCGCGCCATCCGCGAGCTTTATCACTTCCGCGCGCTCCATGTCGTATTCGAACTTGGTGTACGACAGCCCGTGGCCGAACGGGAACAGCGGCGCGATTTTCTCCTTGTCGTGCCAGCGGTAGCCAACGTAGAGCCCTTCGTTGTAAATGGAATGCGCGCTCGTCATGGTGCCCTTGACGGCGACGGCGGTATCTTCGAGGCGCTTGGGCCAGGTCGCGGGCAGCTTGCCGGAGGGGCACACGTCGCCGAACAGGACGCGCGCGAGGGCACGGCCTGCCTCTTGCCCGAGATACGGCATGGTCACGAGCGTTGCGCAGTTGGTGGCCCATGGCATTTCCACGGGAGCGCCGGAGCGGTTGACGACGACGAGCTTGTTCGTGAGGCCCCAGGAGAGCATTTCGGCGATAGCCTCGTCGTGGCCTTCGGGCAGGCGGAGGTCGCGGCGGTCCGCGCCCTCACCCTCCATGGCGCGCCCGTGGCCGAACTCCGTGCCGGTGAAGACGAGCACGGCGTCGGCGGCGAGCGCCCTTTCGCGCAGCGCGGCCTTCGTCTCGGACTCGGAGGGGCGCAGCCAGCCGAGCGAGAGGCGGCGTCCGCCGCCGGCCCCGCCGGAAACGGCCACGGCGCCGCTGGAATACGTAATCGCGAGAGTGTATTGGCGGCCTTCCTCGAGCCGCGCCTGCGCCGCCACGCGTCCGGTCCCGACCGCATCCGCGAGGCGCGTGCCGTCGAGCGCTATCGCCGCGCCGGCGCCTTCGTCCGTCTCGGCCGCGAACACGAAATCGCCCGTCTCCGGCGCGGCGAACGTCCGCGTCCACCGCACGCAGAACGGCCCGCGCACGTCTTCTTCGCCGAGCGTCGGCAGCGGCGTCTTTTCCGTCCGCGTCGCCACTTCCTGCACCTCGCTGGAATTCTCGAACCATTCCGCCTCCCATTCCCCTTCCAGGTCGAACGGGTGCACGAAATACGCGAGGTCAGACACGACGAGCGGGAATTTGTCCACCTTGACGTTCTGCCCGCGGACCTTGAAGTATTCGACCAGGCCCTTGTAGGGCGTCATTTCGTATGGGGGGCGGCCCGCCGGCCCGGCGGAGCGCGAGCACATCCCGGCGTCGGCGAGGCTGCCGACCACGAGTATGCGGTTCATTTCCTTGGCGGCGAGCGGCAGCGTCTGCGCGTCGTTCTTGAGGAGCGTGACGGCTTCCTCGGCAATGCGCAGAGCCGCCTTCTGGTGCTTCTCGCCGGGCCCCTCGCCTTCGTCGCGGCTGCCGCCGTTGCCGTTGGCGAGAAATCCCGTCCGCACCATCGTGTAGAGTACGCGCATCGCCTTCTCGTTCACGACGCGCTCCGGGATTTTCCCGTCGCGCACCGCCTCCGCCAGCGGCGACTTTCCTTCCTTGGGATTGCCGAAATGCCTCACCGCCTCGCCGGCGTCGAGCTCCACGCCGACGCCCGCCAGCGCCGCCGGCACGCACGACCGCATCCCGCCGAAATCGCTTACGACCATCCCGTCGAAGCCCCAGCGCTCGCGCAGTATCCCGCGTATCAGGTACGGATGCTCCGAGCACCATATGCCGTCGTACTTGTTGCTCGCCGCCATAACGGCGTACACGCCGCCCTTCTTCACCGCCGCGCGGAACGCCGGCAGGTATATCTCGTTGAGCGCGCGAGCGTTCACCGTCGCGTCGTTCTCCATGCACCCGTCTTCCTGGTTGTTCAGCGCGAAATGCTTCACGCACGCCGCCACGTCGCACTTCTGTATCGCGCGTATCTCCGGCACCGCCATCCGAGCCGTCAGCACAGGGTCTTCGGAATAATATTCCCAGTTGCGCCCGCACAGCGGGCTGCGCATTATGTTCACGCCGGGCGACAGCAGCATGTCCTTGCCACGGTAGCGCGCCTCCTTGCCCATGACCGTCCCGTGCAGCGCCGCGAGTTCGGGATTCCAGGTGGATGCCACGGCCTGCAGGCTCGGCAGCACCGTCGCCGTCTGGTCGTTCGTCACGGCCTCTTTCCACGTCCAGCGCTCCACGTCAGGGCGTATCGTGCTCGTGCCGTCGGAAATCTGCCATTCGTTGGTGACGCCGCCCCTGCCGGGTGGCGGTAGCGTCATCGTCCCGGACGCCGCGCACAACGCCGCCTTCTCCTCCAGGCTCATCGTCTCTAGAAGGACGTGGGCCTTCGCAAGCGCATCCTCGTCCACCGCCGCAGACGCCGCCGCCGCACATGCCAGCAACGCCGCCATTATACCACTCTCGATTCTCATGTCCCATATTATACCAAATCCGCGC
>CAMZET010000182.1 GCA_947305825.1 uncultured Verrucomicrobiota bacterium | reverse complement strand
TCGAGGGGTATTTCCAACGCTCGCGAGCCGGAAGTTATGACAGTCTTTTTTCGCCGGCGCTCTGCTTGCGCGCCCTTGCCGCTCGCCAACTGCCGCTCAGATATGGCCGCGATGTGCTTTGGCGTCGTGCCGCAGCACCCGCCGACGATGCTCGCTCCCGCTCCGGCAAGTGCGGCAATACCGCGAGCGAATTCCTCCGGCCCAACGGTGAATACGGTGCGCGCGCCTTCCGTCTTGGGCAGACCGGCGTTCGGCTTCACCGCGATTGGCAGGGCGGTGGCGGCTGCCAGACGCCGCACGTGCGGCAACATCAAGTCCGGCCCGAAGCCGCAGTTGAGACCGAGCGCGTCCACGCGCAGCCCTTCGAGGAGTGCGGCGACGCAATCGACGTCTGCGCCGGTGAGGAGTTTGCCGTCGGCGCCGAGCGCGACAGTCGCGAGAACCGGCAGGGAGGAATTTTCCTTCGCGGCCAGTACTGCCGCCTTCAGCTCGTAGAGGTCGCTCATCGTTTCTACCGCGATGAGGTCGGCGCCGGCGGCGGCTCCGAGACGCACTTGCTCCGCGAACGCATCGTATGCCGCATCGAACTCGAAGTCTCCGGCCGGCTTCAGAAGCCGTCCCGTTGGGCCGACGTCGAGCGCAACAAGCCGCTCCTTGCTGAATTGCGCAGCCGTCTCCCGCGCCAGCCCTATGCCGGACGCTATGACGTCTCCGAGTTCCGCCGCCGCGTGGAACTTCGCCCGGTTGGCGCCGAAGGTGTTCGCGTATACGATGTCCGCGCCGGCGGCGAAGTATTCCTCGTGCACCCTTTGGACGTCGCCCGCGCGCCGTATGTTCCACAACTCTGGCGACTCGCCGGGTTCCAGACCCATTTCCTGCAGCCGCGTCCCCATCGCGCCGTCAAGCTTCAGAAACCTTCCGTTGAATATCTTGGCTGCGTCCATTCCCTGTCTCCTTTAATTGCCTGTCTCGCCTGTCTGCCCGCCGGTTTCCAGTCTTGCCGCCGGATGCCGGATGCCGATTACGGCGCTGACGGATTTGGACGGGACGAGGAGCAGGGTGTCGGTAAGCGCGACGCCGACTTTGAGCGTCGCGTCGAGGAGGGCGAGCAGCGGCTTCTGCGCGGCGAGCGGGAACGTGCCGTAGCCTGGCGAATAGCGGCTGGCGAGCGTTTCTCCCGCCGCGAGTTCGCGACGCATCTCGTCCTGCGCCAAGTCCATCGTCTTTTCAATCATGGCAGCGCCGATTGCCTGCAGGATGAGCGCATCGAGGCCGGAAGAGACGGAAGCGCTTCTGTGGAGCGCGTCGAAGGCCGGGCCGATGGTGCCGCAGGCGAGGAAGGCGGCGTCGCAGCCTTCGAGATGGCGTTTGAGCGTCCCCTCGATTTGGAGGCTGACGCCGCCGGAGGCGATGGCGTCGCCGGAAACGGGGAAGCGCCGCCACGTGCACGCCGGGCGCGACGCGGCGAGAGCTTTGCGGCGCAGCGCGTCCACGCGCGCCGCCAGTTCCCCCTCCGGCACGCTCCGCCCCATGCGCATGTAGCGCGCAATCTCCGCGTTCGACAGTTCCATCATGCGATTATGCCGCGCAAGTTGGCCATTATTCGCGCGGCGACTTCAGGGCGGTTCATGGTGTATATGTGGACGGCGTTGACGCCGTTGGCGAAGAGGTCGACAATCTGTTCGGTGGCGTATGCGACGCCGGCGTCGAGCATTGCGGCCGGGCGCTCGCCGTAGCGGTCGACTATCGCCTTGAAGCGGCTTGGCAGGTATGTGCCGGAGAGCCGGCAGATGCGCGAAATCTGGCGCCCGTTGGTGACGGGCATGATGCCGGCGATGACGGGCACGGTGATTCCCCGGTCGCGCAGTTTGGCGAGATAGCGGTAGAAGATGTTGTTGTCGAAGAACATCTGCGTAGTCAGGAAGTCGAGTCCGGCCTCGACTTTGGTGCGCAGGTGTGCGAGGTCGTCTTCGAGATGGGCGCATTCCGGATGGCATTCCGGGTAGCAGGCGCCGCCTAGGCATAGTCCGGAAGGACGCAGGGCGCGTACGAGGTCGGCGGCGTGGCGGAAGCATCCCGGCGGCGTCGCGGCGTTGTCGATGGGCAGGTCGCCGCGCAGGCAGAGGATGTTCTCGATGCCGGCGCGCCGGAGCGCGCGCACTTCGTCCGCCAGGCTCTCGCGCGTCGCCGTCACGCACGTGAGGTGCGCGAGAGCCGGCACGCCGCACGCCTGCACGAACGATGCGATTTCCACCGTGTTCGCCTGCGCGTTGCCCGAGGCGCCGTACGTCACCGACATGAACGACGGCCTTTCGCGCGAAAGCCGCGCCACCGCTTCGCGCACCGGCTCGAACGGCGCGTCCTTCTTCGGCGGAAAGACCTCGAACGAGACGGACGCCCGCCCGGACGCGAGTATCTCACTGATTTTCATCGCACGCTCCTTTCGCTGTTCTCGGCGCTGCGCCCGCTGCCCGCGCCCCGCCAGCTTCCCTCGCCTCCAGCCCGCCGGGACGCAGCTCCGGCATCGTTTCGCCGCCGCCGGAGTCTATTCCCCTGCGGGCGAGGACGTTCCAGACGGTGAGCCAGAGGATTTTCGCGTCGAGCGCGAGCGAACGGTGGTCTACGTACCAGACGTCCAAGGCGAGTTTCTCGTCCCATGAAATGGCGTTCCTGCCGTTTACCTGCGCCCAGCCGGTGAGGCCCGGGCGCACGTCGTGGCGGTGCGCTTCTTCAGTAGTATAGCGCGGGAGGTAGCGTACGGGAAGAGGCCGGGGACCTACAAGCGACATCGTGCCCGCCAAGACCTGGAAAAGCTGCGGAAGCTCGTCGAGCGACGTCTTGCGCAGAAAACGTCCAACCCGCGTCAAGCGCTCCGCGTCCGTCCCCGCGCCGTCGCGCATGGTGCGAAGCTTGAGAATGCGGAACGGTCTGCCGCCCAGCCCCGCGCGTTCCTGGCGGAAGAATACCGGCCTGCCCATCGCCGCATACACAGCCAGCGAGGCCAGCGCCACCGCCGCCATCCAGAGCGGCGCCGTCACGAGCGTTATTGCCGTCTCGATTGCGCGCTTCACGTAATCCACGCCTCCGCACTTGTGAAATTGGCGGAGAGAGAGGGATTCGAACCCCCGGACCCTTTCGGGTCAACGGTTTTCAAGACCGCCGCGATCGACCACTCCGCCATCTCTCCGTTGCCGACGGCGGACAGTTTACCATATTTGCGGCTTTGCGTCTAGGGGTCGGCCGCCGCCGCTGCGCGACACCGCCGCTGCGCGGTGGCGGCCGACAATCGCGAAATATATTCGCTGATTTCAGTCTCCGCGCGAAGCGTCACTGCGCGAAGTAGGAAAGACGGAAACCGTGGTTCTGCGATTGCGCGTTGGCAGCGTTCGCGTTCAGGTTGGAGAAGTACGTTTCGTTGATTCCGCCGAACCCGACGCGGATGCCGCGTATTGAATAGTTGCCTGCGGTGCCGGTGGTGTTGGGCGTGAATGCGTCCGTGATGGTCGCGAGATTGCCGGACGGGTCGATGTGTCCCGTTTTATGATAAGTTGTCATTTCATAATTCAAAATTGGCACAGGATGCCATTGACATGAA
>CAMZET010000181.1 GCA_947305825.1 uncultured Verrucomicrobiota bacterium | reverse complement strand
GACCATAAGATGTTCCAACGTTGGCAAACAGAAAAAGTACAGCACCTGCTTTCATGCAGAAGAGGCGTCAATCTGACCGGCGCCCGACAGGTCGGCAAATCGACTTTGACCGAAATGCTGACTCTGCCGAATACAAGAAGGTGGTCGCTTGACGATTTACTCTATTAGCCATTACCGCGATTCATGCAAGCGCGAGATAGACTTCACCGTCATCCTCATGATCGGCGACCGCGAATCGAAGCGGCATGTCCGCTATCCGTCAGAGGAGCTTGTTGTCGGTTGACGGCTTCGCCGTCCATGGGAGGACCATGAACAGGGGCGAAACATTCGGGAACTACCGCATTGTACGGCGCATAGGCGTCGGAGGGATGGGCGAGGTGTATGAAGTCGAGCACCTCGCGCTCGGGACGCGCTACGCGCTCAAGACGTTTGTCCTAGAAAGCGGTGACGCGGCGTTCCTGCGCGAGCGCTTCATGGCCGAGGGACGCACCCTCGCGCGCATCGCGCATCCGAATGTCGCGCGCGTATTCGATCTCGGCGTCATGCCGGACGGCACGGCCTATTTCGTCATGGACCTCGTGCTCGACCCGAAAGGCGAGCCGCGCACGCTCGCTGACGTTACGCCGGACGAGTTTACCGACGACGACCGCCGGCGGTGGCTCGCGTCGATAGCCTCCGCCCTTGACTGCATCCATGCCGAGGGAATCGTCCATCGCGACGTCAAGGCGTCGAACATTCTTCTCAATGCGAAGAACGACGCGGTTCTTGTCGATTTCGGCATTTCCCGCTACGAGCGCGGCCGCATCAAGCGCGAGATCGGCGTAGAGAAGACGATTGTCGCGGGCGACGAGGCGTCCGCCCGGCGGCTTGTCATGGGAACGAGCGGGTATCTCGCGCCGGAGCTTAAGAACGGCGGCGAGGCGAGCGCGGCATCAGACGTCTATGCGCTGGGCGTCGTTTTCTTCCGCCTCCTGACGGGGCTTTGGTACGAGCCCGGAACCGACGCGCTGCGGCTCCTTGAACCTCTCGAAGGAGACTGGGGTGCGCTGCTTCCGCCCATGCTTTCGGAAGACCCGTCGAAAAGGCCGGTGAAGCTTGTGGAGTTTGCCGGGAGCGTTGCGTCTGCAGGTCGCGGCCGCGCCGGCGGAAGGAAACTTTCGCGTTTTGCCTTCGTCGGCCTGGTTTGCGGCGCAATAGCGGCGGCGGCGTTCTTGTTTTCTTACAAGCGTTCCGAGAACCTTGCGCGGACTCCCGGAACTTCGCTTTTCTTCGATCTGGGCGACGGAGTGCGCATCGAGATGGTCGAATGCCGCGGCGCCGGCGGCGGGAGGTTCTGGATCGGCGCGAACCATGCGACGAACGCCGAGTGGCGGCGCGTGACGGGAAACACGCTTGGCGGCGCCGACGATGCGCCGGCCGTCGGCATGTCAATGACGGCCGTCGGCAAGTTCGTTTCGGAACTCAACCGCCGCTTCTCTGCGCGCCTGCCGAGCGGATGCCGCTTCAGGCTTCCGTCGACGAACGAACTGGCGGTCGCCTCGACTGCGGGCGGCGCCAACCCCGCCGATGCGTCCGTTCTCGGCGTGCTGGGGCCGTCGGCGGCGGACAAGAAGGCGCTCACGCGGGAGGCGGGCGTAAAGTGGGAAAGCGTGATGGCGAAGAAGCCCTGTCGAGTCCGGACGAAGAAGCCTAACGCGTGGGGCGTTTACGATGTCGTTGGGCAGGGGCGGACGATCTGTCGCGAGACTGAAGGTGTTGACAAAAAGGGCCGGCCCATGCACATTCAGCTCGGGCCGGACGGCATAGCCGAAAAGTCGCTTGTAGGCGAGTGGGGCTGGAACAGCACTCTCAGGCTTGCATTGGGGGAGGAGTGATGGCGAATTTTCCCGATACGCCCGTTTCACTGCTTGTCCGTCTCGCGTCGGACAGGACCGGCGTCCGCGACGAAGCCGGGTGGACGCGCCTCTTCGAACTGTATGCGCCGGCGATAAAGGCGTTTGCCGCGGAGCGCGGCGGGAACGAAGACGAGTGCGAAGACGTCGTGCAGGAGATATTCATGCGCCTCGTTGAGGTTCTGCGCGATGGGCGCGTGAAGATCGGCGGCGACGCCGGGAAGTTCCGCCGGTATCTCGCGACGCTCGTCCGCAACGAACTCGTCAGCCGATGGCGCAGGCGCATGGCGCGCGGGGAGGGCGCAACAGTCCCGCTCGACGATGCCGAGGCGCAGGCCGAGGCGATCGACGATTCCGACCCTGCGATGATCGTCGATGTGAAATGGCGGCTGGCACGGCGCAAGGCGGCGGTAGAATGGGTGCTCACGAAGACGACGCTTTCGGCGCAGTCGAAGGCGGTTTATCGCGCTTATGTGCTGGAGGAGCGTCCGATCGGCGAGGTCGCCGCCGAATTCGGCATCCCGCGCAACTCCGTCTCGCAGATCAAGACCCGCGTCGAGCGTCTGATTGCCGCCGTCGAGACGGAATACGGCGACTGACTATGTTTCATTCGCAGACGCCGCAGAAGTTGCGGCGTCTGCGACAAAAGTTTTTCTTTTTCAGCTGTCATTCTTCCTCCTCTCCTGCGTGTAACATTACGGTGACTGGTTGTCCGAACGGGGCGGCTGGCGTTAAAAAGGCGAACTTTCGCCGCGCACAAGCGGCGGAATTTGCTATAATATCGCCAGTTGCCGACCCGCAGGAAGACTGGTAATCATCTTGAAAGGAAGGCACAACGCCAAGACAGGATCGTCTTGGTGCGTCCGCTTGGGCGCACTCTGCCGGTTTCGTCCCCGCGTCGCGTTTCCTTTCGGGCATACCAGTCGCCTCTGCGGTACGCGCGCGGGGGCGTCTTTCTTTGACGCCGCCGCAGTCAAACTGCAGAAGGTAAAGAAAGGAAATAGTTGGATGAAAAAGCTTGGTTTCGCGGTGTTTGCTTCCCTCGCCACGGGGATTGCCATTGCCTATCCCACCAAACAGGAGCTTGCCGAGGCGAGGCCGCTCGTTGCGGAGCTTATGAATCCGGTGCTTGCGGAGTACAAGAATAAATCCAAATCTGCCTCCGATGTCGCGCAGACATCCGTTCGGTTCGCGGAATCTGCAAAGGGGGAGGCCGTAAAGTATCTCTTTTTGCGCGGGGCGGTGGTCTATTTCGTCAAGGGAGGCGACTTTGGGAAGGCGGCCGACACGGTCGAACAGCTCAAGGCCAATATCAAGGGCGTGCCGCCGTCCGACATTGTCGACATCATCTCTTCGGTGCTGGGCAAAGAAAACGCTCGCAGGGCGCCTCGTCTCAACTCGCAGCTTCAGCTTGCGCAGGCGCAGGTAAGGGCCGCAAAGGATTCGCGCAGACTCCAGACGCAGCTCGGGCAGGTCAAGACAGGCTCCGTTCTGCGTCAGTATGCCGAGACGCTGGCTCTATTGGGAGACTGGAAGAGGGCTCTTGCCGAGTTCGCGAAGGTGAACGGCGAAGTCGGACGCTTGGCAAAGGCGGATGCCGACGGAACGGCCGACGGCACGGAACTTGGCGATTTCTGGTGGGACTACAAGACGAGCTATTCGGGAGGAGAGGTAATCTTTCGAGACCGTGCGGCCGACTACTACCG
>CAMZET010000180.1 GCA_947305825.1 uncultured Verrucomicrobiota bacterium | reverse complement strand
CACCGCCGCCGTCATCTCCGACCAGATCGGCCAGGTCCGCCGCGACCCGATGGCCATGCTTCCGTTCTTCGGCTACAACGTCGCCGACTACTTCCAGCACTGGCTCGAGATGGAGCGCACCAGCGCCAACCCCGCCAACCTCCCGAAAATCTACTTCGTCAACTGGTTCCGCAAGACGCCTGACGGCCAGTTCATGTGGCCGGGCTTCGGCGACAACTCCCGCGTGCTGAAGTGGATTTGCGACCGCATCGACGGCAAGGTCGGCGCGAACGAGACCGCCATCGGCAACCTCCCGAAGTTCGAGGACATCGACCTCTCCAACAACGAGGGCGAGCCCGGCTTCACCGTCGAACCGGAACTCCTGAAGGAAATCCTGAAGGTCGACGTCGAGGGCTGGAAGAAGGAAATCGCGACGGTCGGCGCGTCGTACGACGAATACGACCAGAAGGCCAGCAAGGACTCGAAGGAGGTCAATCCGGCGGCTCGCCGCGTGCCGGCCGCCCTTCGCCAGGTCCTCGCGGACGTCGCGGCCGCTCTCGCCTAAGGCGCGCGAGCGTCCCGAACGCTCTAAGACAAAAGGAAAGGCGCACCCGAAAGGGCGCGCCTTTCCTTTTGCGCTGTTCAGCCGTCTTCCCGGACCTCCACGACGCCAGACACGGTGCATCGGGAGTTGGGAGAGGCTAGGAGTGGGGCTACAGTTTGCGTCCGGCTATGGTTTCGGCGATATTGACGTAGCACGACCTGATGCGGTCGAAAGCGTTCAGGATGTCGAGTTCGGCGAGGACGCGGATAGGCGAGTCAGGGTCGTCGGGCCCTACGCGGTTGAGCTGGTTGCGTCTGGCGTTGCGGATGCGTTCGCCGAGGGCGTGGGCTTCCGTCTGCATGGCGGCGAGGTCGAACCTTGGGCGCGGCGACTTGACGAGCTCCGACACCGTGGCCGCGAAAGCCGCGATGCTCTCGTGTATGCCGAGAAGAACGCTCCGCGACTGGCCGGAGAAGTCCTGGGAACTTTTCCGCAGCCGGCGCGTCGCCTTCAGGATGGTCGCCGCCTCGTCCGACACGGACTCCAGTTCGTCCGAAAGACGCAGAAGCCGTCTCACGCGGTTTGAGACGGAAGTCGGCGCGCGCTTCACCATTATCTTGCCCAGGAACTCCGTCACTTCGCGCTGCACGTTGTCCAGCACGTCCTCGCGGTGAAGGATGTGCTCCTCCAGGCGTTCCGCAGCCTCTCCGGCGAGCACGTCCTTCGTGCCGGCGATGAGCTCGAGACAGCTGTCACGCATGAACTGCACCTCCAGGAGGGCCTGGTCGCACGCGATGACCGGCGAAATGTGGGAGGACATCTTTAGTGCGCTCAGGTGCGGCTTCTCGGCAGGGTCGGCCTTGATTATGCGGGCGACGAGTTTCGCGAACTGCTTCGAGAACGGGAAGAAGAAGCATGTCGTGACGACGTTGAAGATGGTGTGTATCGCCGCCATTGGAGCGGCCATGTGCGGATACGCGGCCGCGCCGTTGACTACGACGGCGTCGGCGTAATGCGGGAAGAACGACGTCGCGATTGGAAGTATGACCGGCACGAAGAACGGAATGATTATGACGGTGCCGCCGACGTTGAAGAGGGTGTGCGCGAGCGCGGTCTGGCGCGCCTCGGCAGAGCCGTTGAGCGCCGCGAGCCACGCCGTCATCGTCGTGCCGATGTTCATGCCGAACACCGTGGCCGCCGCCGCATCGAAACTCAGCAGCCCCTGCTGCGCCAGCGTCATCGCTATCGCAGTCGTCGCCGCCGATGACTGCACGACCGCCGTGAACACCAGCGAAACGAGCACGCATTTCGTCAGCCCCCACGCCGTCGTCGCGTCGAGCGACTTGAACGCCTCCACCACGGCCGGCATCGACCGCACCGGCTCCATCCCCTCCTTCATCCAGTAGAGCCCCATGAATATGCACCCGAGCCCCATGAGCGCCAGCCCGATGTTGTGCAGCCGCTCGCGGTTCTGGAAGAAGTACAGCGCCGCGCCGGCGAGAACCACGCCCAGCCCCAGCATCTTCACGTCCGGCGCGAACGCTATAAGCCACGCCGTCGCCGTCGTGCCGATGTTCGACCCGATTATCACGTTCACAGCCTGGCTCAGGTTCATCAGCCCCGACGAAACGAACCCGACCACCATTACGGTTATTATCGACGACGACTGCACTATCACGGTGGAAACGACACCCGTGCCGATGCCCGCGAGCCGGTGCGTCGTGGCAAGCGACATGAACCGCCGCAGCCCCGCTCCGCTCACGGCCTGAAGACCCTCGGAAAGATGTTTCATACCGAGAAGGAACGTGCCCAGCCCTCCTCCGACGATTACAAGTATGGTCAGCATTGCTTTGTTGTTCTCTTGGTTTCGATATCCTTCAGCAGTTTCCCGTCAGCACGCTGTGGAGCCGGCGTCTGGCGACTTCCGCCAGGCGTTTCACGACGGAGATGTGGGTAGGCGGCACGTCCGCCATGCGCCAGCGAGGGAAGAAGCGCGTGACGTGCAGCGGTATGTCCGACGAGATGGAGGCGAGCATTTCGGCTGTCTTGTCCATGTCGGCGTCCGTATCGTTGCGCCCCGGCACGACGAGCGTTGTCGCTTCGACATGGCAGCCGGCGGAATGGAGGATGCGGATTGTCCTGCAGACGGCGGAGAAATCGCCGCCCGCCCAGTCGTAGAACTCCTGCGACGGACCTTTCAGGTCTATGTTCGCGGCGTCGATAAGCGGCGCGAGTTCCCTGACGACAGCCTCCTCCGCGCAACCGTTGGAGACGAGGACGTTCGCCATGCCCCTCGCCCGGACTTCCCTGGCGCAGTCGCGCACGAACTCCCATCCGACGAGCGGTTCGTTGTAGGTGTAGGCGACGCCGATATTCATGAGTCTGCTTTCCACGTGCAGCGCCGCGTCCGCGATTTGCGTCGGTGTCGTCGCCCGGTACGGCGTATCTTGCCCGCCGTGCTGCGAGATGGCGTCGTTCTGGCAGAACGGGCAGCGCATGTTGCATCCGTAGCTGCCGATGGAGAGGACGCGGCTTCCCGGCTTGAAGAACGCGAGCGGCTTCTTCTCGATAGGGTCGAGGGCGATGGAAGTCAAGTGCCCGTAGTTCTCGCAGACCACGCGGCCGCCGTCGCACCGCCTGGCCCGGCAGAAGCCCGTCTCCCCCTCCGCTAGCCGGCAGTGGCGCGGGCAGACGTCGCACACGGCTCTTGGCGTGTCGCCGGAATCACTCATGGAACACCTCCGCCTGGAACGTCTCGAACGCGGCGCCGTCGCGCCAGGCGCCGCTTCCGAGACCGGCCTTCATCGAGAGATATGCCAGCGTCGTCGGCAAGTCCCAAGCCTGCTCCGGCGCGACCTGCGGGAGGAACACCGCGAAGCGCCCGTCCTTCTCCAGCGTAATGCCGTCGCGCCCTAGGACGATTTCGCGCCAGGAAGCGACTCTCTTCGGCGGCGTGAGCGCGGAGACTTCGACGCGGAGGGAGGGGAGTTCGCGTTCTGTGACAGGCGAAAAGCGCGGGTCTCGCAGCGCGGCGTCGGCGGCGCGGGCGGCGACGGCCTCCGCGAGCGGCCGCATCGGCAGGATTTCCCCTATGCA
>CAMZET010000179.1 GCA_947305825.1 uncultured Verrucomicrobiota bacterium | reverse complement strand
CCTCATTTGTAATGAGGAATTACCAGGGGTTCGAGTCCCTTACCCGGCTCCAATTTGTTTAAGCGGGCGTGCAGTCATGGTAGACTACAACGAAATGCGAAAGAAGTTCCCCACGAAGCTGAAGGGGAAGAAAGTCCGCGAGGCGGCAATCAAGCAAATAGCGCGTGAATACGAGCGAAAACGCAGTGAGCTTGGCTTGGGCGCGCCGGTGATGCGCAAGGGCATAGGTTTCTATCTTTCTGTGACGATAGCGCTGATGCTGGCCGGGGCGCTGGTGCTGTCGGCTACGGGGCGCGGCGGCAAGCCGAGGATTTCCCGCGCTGATTTGGAGGCGAGGAAGTCGGTGGACGCCCTGGCGGTCGCGCTAGGACGCTTCCGCTACCATACGGGGTCGTATCCGACGAACGAAGAGGGATTGGAGGCGCTGGCCTCGACGGCGGTTTCGCGCAGCGGGTGGAACGGCCCGTACATACGCCAGGTCGTGGACGACCCTTGGGGCCGGGCGTACGTCTATGCGGACAACGGGCCCGGAGAGCGGCCGACGCTGTATTCGCGCGGGCCGGACGGCGTCGGCGGCACGGCGGACGACTATTTCCCCGCGCCGGAACTCTTCGACGAGCCGTTTCGCGATACGTCGTGGACGCTTTCGTGGATGCCGTATCGTCTGCGGGGCTACGTGGTGGCGCCGGACGAGGAAACGAAGAAGCAGGTGGAGCGTGAAGTGCAGGCTGTCCTGGCGGCGAACGCTCGCGCGGCGGCTGAAGAGAAGCGCAAGCGCGGCGATTTTTCCTCGGAAAACGTGACGGCGGCGGATTTGGCGGCGGCTGCCGGGCGCATACGCGAACGCGCGGCCGGCGGCGCGAGCGTCGTTTTCGAGCGTCCGTGGGCGGCTGCAGACAAGGATGGCGGCGCGCGCGTGGAGGTGGCCGTGAAGGCGAGCGGCGCAACGGAGGCGGAGCTTTTCGTCAACAACGTATCCTGCGGGCGCGTTGAGGCGTCCGGCGGCCGCGCCGTGTGGAGCGAGGTGCCCTTCGAGGAAGGGGAAATCAAGGCTATTGCGTGGCGCGACGGCTCGTACGTCGGCGAAGCGACCCAGCGCTCCGCCGGAGAGCCGTTCGCGCTGCGCCTCGCGCTCCTCGACGAAGAGCTGGGCGATTCCGAGTTCGGCTACGCGACCGTGGAGCCGGTGGACGCTTTCGGGACGCCTGTCGCATCTACAATAGAGCCGGCGTTCCTGATGCGCGGTCCGGGCGAAATCGTGCTCACGGCGTCTACGCCAAGCGTCATGTCTCCCGGCGCTGTGACGGCCGCGTTTCGCCGGCGCGGCAAGAGCGGCGACGCGCTGAGCCTGGATGTCGCCGCACCGGGCCTCCGCCCCGCTTTCGCAACCATTCCGTGGAAGGAGCGCCAATAGGCCATGCCCAGGAAAAAACGCACACATCCCGTCCTGAACACCCTGCTCATCACGCTTGCGTGCGCCGGCTATGCGGCGGCCTGGACCGCTTTCATCCTCCCCTACGGCATCGTCTCCGGCGGCGTCGCCGGCCTCGCCAACCTCGTGTTCTACGTCACCGGAACGCAAGTGGCCGTCACGTATGCAATCGTAAACGCCGCGCTCTTCCTGCTGGCGCTCTGGCTCCTCGGCTGGAAGTTCTTCGCCAACAGCATCTACGCGACTTGCATGATTTCGCTCTTCCTCTGGATTGGGCAGCGGCTAGTCACAGACCCTGCTACCGGCGAGATAATCCGCATACTGGAGGACGAACGCTTCATGGCGATGCTTCTGGGATGCGTGGGGTCGGGGCTTTCCGTGGCGGCTCTGTTCGCGTGCAGCGGCTCTTCCGGCGGCACCGACATCCTCGCCGCCATTTTCAACAAGTACTTCGGCGTCCCAATCGGGACATCCCTGATTGTAATCGACCTCTTCATCATTTCGAGCGGACTTTTCATGCCGGAGTTCGGGCCGATGATAGAGCGGGTGCGCTTCGTGGCGTTCGGCCTGTGCGCCATGACGCTCGAATGCATGACGATAAGCTACGCGATAAACGTGCGGCGCCGGTCGGTGCAGTTCCTCGTGTTTTCGCGCAAATACGGCGAAATTGCGCTGGAGATTTCGCTGGCCACCGGGCACACGATGACGCTGCTGGACGCGCACGGCTGGTATTCCGGCGATGAAATAAAGGTGATATGCGTGCTGGCGAAGATGAGCGAGTCGGCCACGATATTCCGCATAATAAAATCGATAGACCCGGCGGCGTTCGTGAGCCAGAGCCAGGTAATCGGCGTGTGGGGCGAAGGGTTTTCGCCGTTTACGCGCAAGAAAGCGGCGGAACTGGAAACCTAGCGGCGCAACGCCGCCAGACCGGCCTAAGCCGGCCAGGAGGCGCGGGCGTAGACTCCGCTAGGGCATGCGAACTGCGCTCCTTCCAGCAGCATTTCGCCCGACTCCACCTTCGCTGAGGGGAACAGCTGCGAAAGGATGTTTCCCGCCACGATAGGCGAGATGCCCGGCGTGTGGGAGGAGAACAGCACGAAAAGAGGCGAGGGCGAAAGCAGTTCCTTGACGAGCGAGAGCGTCTCTTTCAGGTCGCGTTCGATTTTGTACATTTCGCCGGAAGCGCCGCGCCCGAAGGATGGCGGGTCGAGGATTATGGCGTCGTAGCGGCGCGCGCGGCGGATTTCGCGGCGCATGAACTTGTGCGCGTCGTCCACAATCCAGCGGATTGGCGCGTCGGCGAGGCCGTTTAGGCGGGCGTTGGCGCGAGCCCATTCGACCATGCCTTTCGATGCGTCGAGATGGCAGACCTGTGCGCCGCCCAGCGCGGCGGCAAGCGTCGAGCCGCCGGAATACGCAAAAAGGTTGAGAACGCCCGGCTCGCGCCCGGCGGCGCGCGCCCGCTCGCAAGCGGCGCGTATCCACCGCCACTGGCCGCGCTGCTCCGGGAATATCCCGAGATGCCCGAAGTCCGTCCCGCCAAGGCGGAAGCGGATGCCGGCCGTCTCGATTTCCCATTCCTTGGGGATGTTGGCGCGGCCGTGCCAGCGGTTGCCGTCTTCGCGGTCGAAGGATGCGTCGGCCGCGTCCCATGCTCGCTGTGAAAGCGACGGACGCCACAGCGCCTGCGAGCACGGGCGCGAAAGCACTATGCGCCCAAAGCGCTCAAGCTTGCGCCCGTCGCCGGAGTCCAGAAGCTCGTAGCCGTCGCCGCCGGGCGTCATTTCGCCACCGCCTTGTCGAACTCCACGCGCTCGGGCACGCTCGGAAGGCACCCGTGGCTCGATATGGCCGCCTCAAGTTCGCGCGCCTTGTCCGCATCGTACCACCAATAGGTGAAAATCGCCTCTTCGTCGGCGTAGCGCGAGAGAATCGACGGCGGCATGCCGAACTTGTTCCAGTAGAGAAGGCGCGTCTCGGCCACGTTCCAGAGAAACGCATACGGCGCCACGTCAGCCACAATCGCGTCTATGCGCCTGTAGTAGTCGGCCCTTTCGCTCATCGTGGTAGTGCCTTTCTCCTCGGCAATCAGGCGGTCCACCTCTTCGGACTTGAAGCCCACGGAATTGTTGCTTCCCTTGCGGTCCGCTTCGCTCGAGAGCCACATCACTTCCGGCGTCTTGAAGATGCT
>CAMZET010000178.1 GCA_947305825.1 uncultured Verrucomicrobiota bacterium | reverse complement strand
TTTGTGGCTAACTAAAAAATCTTTGTAGATCCTGTAAATGATGTGCCTAAAAAAGTCTAAGGGCAAGTAAATGCTGTCGCCCCCCTGAAAGCGGCGGCGCTGCCACTTGCGCAACGGCGCAGAATATAGTAAAATATATACTTCACACGGAGACAAAGCGATGAACAGCGAACTTCTGAAAAAAGCACACGAGAAGATTCCTTCTGCACCGGTACTGGTGAACTTGATATCCAAGCGCGAGCGCGAGCTCATCGCCGGCGCAAAGCCGCTCGTCAAGCCCCAGAGTCTGGACGACGACAAGTGCGACATCGCTCTTCGCGAGGTCGCGGAGGGCAAGCTCATCGCCGAAATCGACTTCGACGCGATTGCGAAGGCGGAGCAGGCCAAGACGAAGTGGCAGCCCAAGCAGGTCCACGTCGATTCACTTTACGCCGACTAAAGGCTACGCGCGGCTGCAATGCTTGCAGAGAACCGCAAGGCGCGCCATGACTACACCGTGCTCGACACGGTGGAGTGCGGCATCGAGCTGACCGGCACCGAGGCGAAGTCCGTCCGCCGCGGGGCCGTGTCGCTCGGCGGTTCCTATGCGGCCGTCCTCAAGGGAGAACTGTGGCTTGTCGGCGCCGACATAGCGCAGTACGAGTTCGGCAACCGCTTCAACCACAACCCCAAGCGCAACCGCAAGCTTCTCGTGCACGCCAAGGAAGTGCGCGAGCTGAAGATGAAGACGGAGGCGAAGGGGCTTACGCTCGTGCCGCTGAAGATGTATCTCAAGCGCGGGCGAATAAAGCTGGAGCTCGGCGTGTGCCGGGGCAAGGCTCTCCACGACAAGCGCGAGAGCCTGAAGAACAAAGCGATAGAGCGCTCGCTGCGCGAGCGCGGCGTCTAGCGGAACTGCGGGCGTCCTGGAAGAGCAAAAGAGGATTCGTCATGGCGAAGAAAGGGCCGGTAGCGGAAAATCTGGAGTATCTTGCGTTGAGGGCGTTCTGCGGGCTCGTGAACGCTCTTCCGTATTCGCTGGCCGTGCGCATCGCGCGCGGTTTCGCGCGTCTGGCGGTGAGGACGTTCGGCTTCAAGCGCGACCGGACGCTTTCGCGGCTTCGCGACGTTTTCCCGGAGAAGAGCGAGGCCGAGCTGCTGGCGATAGCCGAAGCGAGCCTGGCGAACATATTGCAGACGGGCGTGGAGATGATGCGCGCGCCGTCGCTGGACCGCGAATGGATGGACGGCCACATAATCGACGGGCTGATGTACAAGGAGCGCCTGCAATCGTACGTGGACGAAGGGCGCGGGGCCGTAATCATGGTCCCTCATTCGGGCAACTGGTACATGGCGGCGTGGTCGATGGCCAAATACGGTCTTCCGCTGTTCGCGATTGCGGCGCGCCAGCGCAACAAGAAGATAGACGCCTGGATGAAGCGCCAGTACGGCGACATAGACGTGCTCGAGCGCGGCAACGCGAAGACGCTCGTGGAAATCCGGCGGCGGCTGGAAGCCGGGCGGGCGTTCGCCATACTTCCGGACCTGCGCGTGCCCACGCCCGACGTCGAGGTCGACTTTCTGGGCGGCAAGGCGAACGTGTCGCACGCCGGCGCCCTCTTCGCCGTGCGCAGCGGCTCCCCGCTCATCGTCGCGGCAATGCGCCGGCGAGGCGACCGCCACGAATTCGTCCATCTCGCCACGCTGCGCCCCGACCCCAACGCGCCGGACCGCAAGGAAGAAGCCGCAAGGCTTACCCGCGAGGCCATGGCGCTCCTCGACCGCGAAATACGCTCCAATCCGGGCGACTGGTTCTGGTACAACAAGCGCTGGATTCTCCAGCCTGTGGAAAAGCGCCAGCCTTGAGCGCAAGCATGAAAGGCGGGAATATATGATGCTCGCAGCCGCATTCCTGTCGCTGGCCTTGTCGCGCGCCGAAATCATCGAACGCTTCCGCGCCCAGCCGCTCGTCAAGGCCAACGGCCTCGTCCAGACGATCGCGGACTGCCCTTCCGACATGCGCCGCGAATTCCTCTCTCCCGTCGCCACGTACGCTGCGGAAATCTGCAAAAGCCTCGCCCGCAGCCAGGGTTCCGCCGCCGCCTCGCGCCGCTTCCGCGACCCGGGCATAGTCATCCACATCGGCGACGTCCGCACCAACCTCACGCACGTCTCCACCGTCGTGGCCGAACGCGAAGACGGCTCGCTCCAGACGCGCCTCTTCATCCCCGCGCCCGGATACGTGGACATGGCGCGGCTGCGGCTGGAAATCGCCAAGGCGTATTTCCGCGCGGCAGACCGCCGGGAATGCGGCGACGCGGAGGCGTTTCTCGCGATGGTGGAGGCAGACCCCGAATTGCGCGTGCAAGACCAGTACGAGCGGCTTGCCGCGTGGGAAGACGGGCGGCCGCGACGCGACCCAGCAGGCCGCGACCCGGAAGCCCCCGACGACGCCGACGAAGAATACCTGCGTCTGGCGCGCTCGGTGGTCAAGCCGGGCTTCGCCCGCCCTTCCGACGTCCTGCGCTTCTCCTCTCGCCTGATGCTCTACCCTCCGCTGTTCTCCTCGCCGTTCTGCGGCAGGTTCCGCGACTGCACGTTCCGCGAGGCCGTCGAACTCGCCGCGCTCGACCCACGCATCCGCTTCGCCGCACTCGAAAAAGCCCCTCTCGTCGTCGCTTTCGGCGGCGGCCACGGTCAATCCCTCTCCAGCGCCGCCGACGCTTTCTCCGCTTTCCTCTTCGACCTCGCCCGCTTCGACAAACCAAAAGAAGAACTGCTCCTCGAACTCCACGAGGCCGAGACCCTGCTCGCCATTGCGCTAGATGAGGCTGAAACATATGAAAAAGACAATTACGGACAATACCGTTGACGCCGACGTGCTTTCGTACACGGCCGGCGACGACGTCGTGCTCGACAAGGCGCTCGTGAAATGGGACTGCCTCGGCACCGCCGCCCACGTCACAATGCTCTCGCGCCTGCCGCTGCCTAAACCAATCGTCACGCCGGACGAGGCCGCGACGGTATGCAGGGAACTCGCCGCAATCGTCCGCGCCGACCGCGACGGCGACTTCGAGATACGCGAAGACGACCAGGACGTCCACATGGCCGTGGAGCGCGTCTTGACAGAGCGGCTGGGAGACCTCGGGCGCAAAATCCACACCGGGCGCAGCCGCAACGACCAGGTGGCGGTGGACGTGCGCCTGCACATGAAAGACGAACTCGTCGGCATCGGGCGGGAACTTGCGGAACTTGCGGGGTCGCTCGTCGATTTCGGCGAAAGGCACAATCTCGTGCCGATGGTGGGCCGGACGCATCTGCAGCCGGCGATGCCGTCCTCGGTAGGCGTGTGGGCGACGGGGCACGCGGAAATGATTCTCAACCAGGGCGCGAACGTTCGCGCCGCCTACGAACTCGCCGACAAATGCCCCCTCGGCAGCGCGGCCGGCTACGGCGTGCCGCTGCCGCTCGACCGCGACTTCACCCGCGCCAGCCTCGGTTTCTCTTCCCTTCTCCACAATGTCTTCGGCGCCTCGATGGCCCGCGGCGAACTGGAAGCCGCTTTCGTCTCCGCCTGCGCGCAGACGATGTGCGTCCTCTCGCGCCTCGCGCAGGACCTGATTCTTTTCTCCATGCCGGAGTTCGGCTA
>CAMZET010000177.1 GCA_947305825.1 uncultured Verrucomicrobiota bacterium | reverse complement strand
CGAACACGGGCAGCGCACCGGCTGTAAGCGGCACGAATGTCGACTTCCGCGGCGGCGCGTGGGGCGACACGATCCCCGGCGCGCACAAGGCGTACCTCGGCGCGTTCCACAGAGCGTCCGAGACGCCGTTCGAGTCGAATGTCGTCGGCGCCAACCGCGTAATCGTAATCGGCTCTCTCACGACGAAGAGCCTTGCCGACACCGGCGGGCTTTACATCAAGCCGGGCGGCGCGATAACGGCCGAGACGGCGAGGGTTACGAAAGGCGGCGGCAACTACCGCATAATGGTCGGAAACGGCGGCGAATACGTCGTGACCGGCGTCCTTGAGAAAGCGACCGACGACGCCATATCCTCGATTTTTGCCGGAAGCCAGGGCTGGAAAGACGCCAGCGCGGGCGGCGTCTTCAAGGCGGGGACGTTCAACGTCACGGCAGGCAGCATGGGCTTGGACGGCAACAATGCGGCTTGCGAAACCCATTGGTATATCGGCGCGGGCGGCATGAATACGAGCGGCGAGGCGACCTTCTACAACTATTTCGCGGACGATAGAACGTATATCCATCCGTGGAAGAGCGACTTCGCCTTGAGCGCAGGCTCCACGGCGCCGGGCGACTTGTATATCGGCGCCACCGGCGGCACGGGCGGCACGATCATCTTCGTGACGGACGACGAAGACGGTGTCCCGCGCACGATTACGATCAACGGAAAGGTCGCCTGCCGCGAAGCGGTGAAGGGCGCAAGCCACATTGAAATCGCAGGCTCCGGCAAAGTGCAGTGGAACAGCGCATCGGCGTTCTACGGCGACGTCGCGGTGCTCGATTCCGCCAAGCTTGTCTTCGGCAGCGCCTCGGCGACAATCGGCGCGGGCGCGGTGCGCTTTGCGGCTGGGACGACGCTCGGTCTTCCTGCGGCCGGCTCCGGCGCGGTTTCGCTCGGCGGCCTCGGCTTCACCGGCGAAGGACAGGTAAATCTCGTCATCGGCGACGGAAGCGAAATCACGGACGGCTTCTACGAAATTCTCTCGGTCGGCGGCAATGTCGCGCCCGATTACGCGGAACGCTTCGCCCTTGTGAACGAGACGACCTCCGCCGCGAAATTCGTTTCGACAGGCATTGGCGGCATTGCGCTCGTGGTCGGCGATGTTCCGGCCCCCGCCACGGCAGAATACGTCTGGACTGGCGCTGCGAACGACGGCAGGCTCGCGACTGCGGGCAACTGGCTCGGCGGCGCGGCGCCTTCGGCCGGCGGCGAGACTGTCATCTTCCCGTCCGGCGCGGGAACGGTCGTGAACGATATCAAGTCGTTTGCCCCCGCCTCCATCACGTTCGGGAGCGGCATTGCGGACGGCTTCACGATTTCCGGGAAAGACATAACGGTAGAGAACGCCATTACGAACCTTTCCAAGACGGCGAACGCCGTGTTCACGGCGCACGTGAGAGTCGTCTCGTCCGATCCGTTCCTCCAGGTCGCCCAGTCGGCAGAGTTCACAATCTACAACGAAATCAACAATGGGGTCAAGGGCCTTGTCGTATTCGAGGGCGGCGTTGAAAACGAAAAAGCCATGGCATACAATAATAATGCTGGACTGTACAACTTGTATGCCGGGCACTATGTGCGGACAGGGGACAGCGACTATACATCCATAAACGACAACAAATGGCGGCAGATAATCACCCCCGCCTCCTCGCTGACGGTCAAGTCCGCCGGGGACACAATGTACATGTACATTGGAGAGGGCGGCGCGTTCACTGCGGATGTGGCGACGGCAGGCAGCAGACTTGTCATGGGCAACCGCGGCGAATACGTGGTGAATGGAATGCTGTTGCACGATTCGGCCAACGAGTTTAACTTCGGCTACTGCGGGACAGCCGCTTGGGCGTCCCACAACAACGGCGGAAAGGTGAAGGCGAAGGGCATCCAGATAAAGGGTGGTGCCGCGGGTCTCACCGGTCCGGGAGCGTATGCTATTACAAACCACTGGTATATCGGCGAGCTTGGGATGAGCACCACGTCTGGCGACGGGGCGTTCTTCTTCACGAGAAACGTTGCCGACCGCGTGTACATCCATCCGTGGAAGTGCGACTTTGCGATAAACGGCGGCACGACGAGTGTAGCCGACATCTACCCTGGCGCAGGAGGGCAGCAAGGCGGCACGATCGTCTTCGCGACGGATGACGAAGACGGAGAAGGGCGCACGATCACGGTTAACGCCAAAGTCGCCTGCCGCAATGCGATAAAGGACAAGTGCCGCGTGGAGATCGAAGGCACCGGCAAGGTGGTGCTGAACTCCGTTTCGGGCATTTACTGCGATACGCTCGTCAGATCCGGCGCGACGCTCGTCCTCAACCCGGGTGCGCAGACGGGGGCAGGCGACGTCTATATCGCAAGCGGCGCGACGCTCGGCTTCACGAACCTCTCCTCGTCCGTGACCGTGGCGAACAAGTATTCGTTCTCTTCCGGCGCGGCGCTCGAGTTCGTCGTCAAGGAAAAGGGCGCGAATTCGAAGACGTCGTTCACGTCCGCGCCCAAGTTCGCGGGGACGGTCTACGTCAAGCTTTTGACGGACGGCGGCAATCCGAGGTGCGACGAGCCTTATCTCCTCGCCGAAGGTGTTGGCAATGACGAGTCCGTGTTCGTCCTTGATGGAACGCCGACTTGGGTTGACGCGGTGAAACCTCTCGAGCTCAAAGACGGCAAGCTCTATCTCAACGTCAGAAAGCCCGGCCTCACGCTAAGCGTAAGGTAGGCGATAGTCGGTAGCGGTTGGCGGTTAGCGGTTAGCGGTTAGCGGTTAGCAGTTAGTGTCCCGTTTTATGATAGGTTGACACTTTCTTTTTGAAAAAAATAAGAAAGTGAGTAGACATGAAGGACAAAAAACGGTATAGTGAAGCATTCAAACTGAAAGTCATGGAAGAGCTCCGGGACGGGAAGTGGAAGACGGTGGCGGATGCCGCGCAGGCATATAGTTTGTCTGAGACTGGTGTTCGCTACTGGATGAAGACTCTCGGCTTTGAGCATCTAAACGGGAGGATGATATACGTGAAGACCAGGACAGAACTTGATGAGATCAAGCGTCTCAAAGCCGAGATCAGGCAGCTCAAGGAGCGGCTTGCCGACGAAGTGCTCGACCACAAGATCGACGAAGTGACGCTGCGCATCGCGTGCCGCAACCTCGGCACTACGCCCGACGAGCTAAAAAAAAAGAACGGCGTGGGATTATGCATCTGACGGCATCCGAGACGAAGCGCTCCGTGCGCGCCATCTGCCAATGGTTCGGCGTCAGCAGGGCCGCGTTCTACAAGGCCGCCAAGGCCCGCTCCCGCAAGGAGGTCAACGAGGAGCTGATTCTCGCCCTCGTGCGCCAGGAGCGCGAGGTGAACCCTTGCGCGGGCACGAAGAAGTTGCTCGTCGCTATTCGCCCCGAGCTCCGGAAGGCAGGCTTCGACATCGGCAAGAACCGTCTCCACGACCTGCTCAAACGCGCGGGGCTGCTCGTCGAGCCGCGCAAGGTGTTCCGCTGCCGCACGACGAAGCAGGACCCGTCGCTCGTTCCTTCGCCGAACATAGTCAAGAACATGAAGCTGACGGCGCCGGACCAGGCGCTCTGCTCGGACATCACGTACATCTACACCGAGGAGG
>CAMZET010000176.1 GCA_947305825.1 uncultured Verrucomicrobiota bacterium | reverse complement strand
CGCGCCGTAGAGTTTCGAGCACGAAGCGACACGCGGCACGGCAATGGGCGCGGCGGCCTGCGCGGCGGCGTCGGCTTGCGAGGCGGCGGCGTCGGCCGTGCTGTCGCGGAATACGCCGAGGGGGAATTCCTTCTCCATCTCGTCGATGCAGAATTTGGCGGCGGCGAGCGCGTCCATGCGGAAATTGGTCGGGCACGGCGCGAGTATTTCGAGTATCGCGTAGCCCCTGCCGTCGCGCTGGAGCTCGAAGACGCGGCGTATGGCGCGCTTGGCCTGCATGATGCGCTTTGTGTCGGCGACCGAGACGCGCGCGATGTATACGGGGGCCTTGAGCCGGTCGAAGACTTCGCAGACGTGAAGCGGGTAGCCGGTGAGGGCGGGGTCGCGTCCAAACGGCGAAGTGGTGGTTTTTTCGCCCTCGAGGGTAGTGGGAGCCATCTGGCCGCCGGTCATGCCGTAGAGGGAGTTGTTGATGAAGATGCAGCCGAACTTCTCGCCGCGCGAGGCGGCCTGGAAGGCGTTGTTGAAGCCGATGGCGCCGAGGTCGCCGTCGCCCTGGTAGGCGATTGTCACGGCGCCGGGGCGGGCGCGGCACGCGCCCGTCGCGACCGCTGAAGCGCGCCCATGCGCCGCCGATATGTGCGCCGCGTCCCAATAGTAGTACGTGAACACGCCGCATCCGACCGGGTCGACGAATATCGTTCTGTCCTGAAGGCCGAGTTCCGCGCACGCCTCGGCGATAAGCTTGTTGACGATGCCGTGCCCGCAGCCGGGGCAATAGTGCGTCGTGCGGGCGGTAGGCTTGCCGCTGCGCGGGAAGGTTTCGTACATTCCCTTCTGTTCGATGGTGGCCATTACGCGACCTCCTTTGCCTTTGCGACCGCCTCGGCGACAGTTATGACCTTGCCGCCCATATGATTGAGCATCTGGAGCGAGGCGGCTTCGGCGCCGAGACCGGCGCGGGCGAGATTGACGCGTAGGTCGTCGGCGAACTGGCCGGCGTCGAGTTCCAGCGCGACGAGACGGCGGCCTTTCGCGACGGCGGCGAGCGCCTCGCGCGGAAACGGATTGAGCGTCTGCGGGCGGAAGAGGCCCGCTTTCACGCCCTCGCGGCGCAGTTGCTCGACGGCGGTGCGCGCTACGCGACTCGAAATCCCATAGCCGGCGAGGATTATGTCGGCGTCGTCCGCGAGATACGACTCCGCCATGGCGTCGGCGGCCATGCGGGCGTATTTTTCCTGGAGGCACTCGTTGAAGTCGCCCTGCTCCTGCGCGTCGCGGTAGATGGATTTGACGAGGTTGGCGCGCGTGGCGGCCTCGCCCTGCGCCGCCCAGGCGGAGAAGTCGGGCCGCGACGCCTCAGTCTCGGGAAGGGTCACGCTTTCCATCATCTGGCCCTGAAGGCCGTCCATGAGGACGATTGCCGGGGTGCGCCAGGCGGCCGCCTTCGCGAAGGCGAGCGCGGTGAAGTCCAGGGCTTCCTGCGCGGAGGCCGGCGCGAGCACGAACGACTGGTAGTTGCCGTGGCCGCCGCCCTTGACGGCGGGAGTGTAGTCGCCCTGCTCCGGGAACACGTTGCCCAGGCCTGGGCCCGCTCGCATGACGTCGACCACGACGGCCGGGAGTTCCGCGCCGGCAAGATACGACAGCCCTTCCTGCATGAGCGAGAAGCCCGGACCGCTCGTCGCCGTCATGCACAGGCGCCCCGCCGCAGCCGCCCCGAACATCATGTTGATGCTCGCAGTCTCGCACTCCGCCTGCACGAACGTGCGCCCCAGCATCGGAAACCATTTGGCCGAGGCGTGCGCTATCTCGCTCGCAGGCGTAATCGGATAGCCAAAGTACAGGTCGCAGCCCGCATAGAGCGCTCCCATGACAACGGCCTCGTTGCACTTCACGAACTTGGTCATCTCCCTATCCCTTCCTCACCCGGATGGCATACGGCTCCGGGCAGTTGTAGAAACATATCCCGCAGCCTACGCACCCTTCCCCTTTGTAGCCGACAGGCGTGATGCCCGCCGCGTTCAGCACATGGTGCTTGAGCTCGAGACAATGCCGCGGACACGCCGCGACGCAGCGCCCGCACCCCTTGCACGAATCTTCCTCTATCTCCGGATAAGTTCCAGCCATCGACCGCGCCTCCACTCGTTCGGTATCAAATCTTGACGTCGCCATTTCCGTCCACCGCGACTTCCTCGGCCGTGCCGGCCGAGGTGATTTTCTCTATGCGAGTGCGGATAGACTCCAGGTCTTTGCGGCAGTCGTCGAGGAGCTTGCTCCCCTTCTCGAAGGCGGTAATCATGTCGTCGAGCTTCATGCGCCCGCTTTCCATGTCACCGAGCAGGCTCTCGAGCTGCCCCATCTTCTCTTCGAAATTCATCTCACCTCCCATCGGCGCATCATTCCCACTCGATAGTGGCCGGCGGCTTCGGGGTGATGTCCCAAACCACGCGGTTGACACCCTTGACCTTCGTCGCAATCTTCTCGGCGACCGCCGTCACGAACGAGAACGGGAGTTCGACGACGCCAGCCTTCACGAACTGCGACGTGGAGACGGCGCGCAGAGCAATCACGTATCCGAAAGTCCTCGCGCCGTTCTTGACGCCCGTGGACTTCGCGTTCGTCATGATTGCGAAGAACTGCTGCGCCTTCTTGTCGAGGCCGGCCTTTGCCATCTCCTCGCGGAAAATCGCGTCGGCGTCGCGCAGGATATCAAGTTTCTCCTTGGTCAGTTCGCCGAGGCAGCGAACGGCGAGGCCCGGTCCCGGGAACGGCTGGCGGTCGACCATCTCGTCAGGGATGCCGAGGGCGCGGCCGACTTTGCGCACTTCGTCCTTGTAGAGATACTTCACGGGTTCGACGAGTCCCTCGAAGCCGATGTCCTTCGGCAAGCCGCCTACGTTGTGGTGCGCCTTGACCGCCTTGTGGCCGCCCGCACCGGACTCCATGATGTCAGGGAATATCGTGCCCTGGCCGAGGAATTCAATCTTGCCGAGCTTGGCGGCCTCTTCCTCGAAGACGCGGATGAACTCGCCGCCGATGACTTTGCGCTTCTCTTCGGGGTCCGTCACGCCCTTGGCCTTCTCCAGGAACCGCGCCTCCGCGTCAATCTGTATCAAATTGATGCCGAACTTGCCCTTGAACACCTTCTTGACTTCCTTGGCTTCGTTCTTGCGCATGCAGCCATGGTCCACGAAAATGCAAGTCAGGTTGCTGCCGATTGCTTTCTGGAGGAGAACCGCGCACACGGAAGAGTCAACGCCGCCGGACATCGCCAGCAGCACCTTCTTGTCGCCGACCTGCTCGCGGATGGCCTCGATTTCTTTCTTGATGTAGCCCTTCGCCGTCCACTTGCTGCCGAGTTTCGCGGCGCGTTCTTTTTCTGCCTGTGTCATGACCTTCTCCTTTCGGGGATGTTGGTTGTTGAAATTTGCGCTACAAAAGCCTCGTGGGGTTCAAGCCGAGCCGCTCGTACGCGAGGCGAGTCGCCATGCGCCCTTTCGGCGTCCTTTCAAGGTAGCCTTCCATTATCAGGAATGGTTCGTAGGCTTCTTCGACCGTATCGGCCTCCTCGCCGACGGAGACGGCGATGTTGGAAAGGCCGACCGGGCCGCCGCCGAACTTGACGCAAATCGTCTCGAGGATGCGGCGGTCCA
>CAMZET010000175.1 GCA_947305825.1 uncultured Verrucomicrobiota bacterium | reverse complement strand
TCTGTTTCGCGCCTCGGTGCGCCTTCCTCGATGATGGCGGCGAGCAAGGCGGCGGTGGGTGCGTCTGCGGCGCCTAGCATCATGTTGGCCAGGCGGGGGTGCATGGGCAGACGCGCCATCGCCTCGCCCTTGGCGGTGAGGCGGAAGGCGTCGTCGAGCGCGCCGAGGGAGGCGAGCAAAGCGGCGGCCTGGCGCCATGCGGAGTCCGCCGGCGGCGTCAGCCACGGCAGGGCGTCCGGGCGCGTCGCACCCCACGCCGCACACGACAGCACCAGAGAACATAGGTCGGCCTCGAGGATTTCCGGCGTCATGCGCTCCGCTCGCTGGCGCTCTTCGCCTTCCGTCCACAGCCGGTAGCAGCACCCCGGCGCGACGCGCCCGGCGCGGCCGCGACGCTGTTCGGCACGGTCGCGCGTCAGCGGCAGTGTCACGAGTGCGCTCATCCCCGTCGCCGCAGAAAACCGGCTCCGCCTCATCAGCCCGGAATCGATTACGCACGTTATGCCGGGAATAGTCACGGACGTCTCGGCTATGGACGTGGCGAGGATGACTTTGCGCCGCGGGCCGCAGGCGAACACGCGGTCCTGCTCCTCCTTCGGCAGCGAGCCGTAGAGAGGCAGCACCTCCGCCCGGCAGCCGTCGCCGCCCGCCGGCCGCGTCTCCGAAAGCGTCGCCATCGTCCGGCGTATCTCGCCCTCGCCAGGCAGGAAGCACAGAACGTCGCCGTCCGTCTCGGCGAGCGCCTTGCGCACCGCCGCCGCCATCGACACGTCCCCGAGATACCGCGTCTCGACCGGAAACATCCTGCCCTCGGCGCGGACGGTCGCCGCGTCGCCGAGATGCGCGGCCACCTCGCCCGCGTCCAGCGTCGCCGACATCACGAGGAGGCGCAAGTCCGGGCGCAGCGCGCGCCGCACGTCCAGCGCCATCGCGAACGCCAGGTCGCACTGCAGCGAACGCTCGTGGAACTCGTCGAATATCACAAGCCCGGTGTCCGCCAGTTCCGGGTCTGCGAGGATGCGCTGCGCGAGAAGCCCCTCTGTGACGACCTCCAGGCGCGTCCTGGAGGAGATTTTGCGCTCGAGACGGACCTGGTAGCCGACCGTCTCGCCGAGAGGCTCACCGAATTTCGAGGCGATGAAGGCGGCGCAGTTGCGCGCGGCCAGGCGTCGCGGCTCGAGCATCACGATTTTGCGCCCGGCGAGCCACGGCTCGTCGAGCAGGGCGGGCGGCACGCACGTCGTCTTGCCGCTGCCGGGCGGCGCGGTCAGCACAACGCTGCCGTTTGCCGCAAGCGCGCGCCTTATTTCGTCGAGTTTGTCTTCTACGGGGAACAATTCTTCCTGTCTCCTCTTCCGGTCTGCTTCAGTGTCCGCGCAGATTATACCAAATCCGCCCGCTCCGCGTTTGGCCGCCCCGCCCCGCCGCTTAATACGTATAAAGGAATTTATGGTAAAATGTCTGCATCATGAAAGAGAGAACTTCGTTTGGAAATGTCTTGCGGGTTTGTGATGTCTTGCGGGTTTGTGCGGCCTGCACTGTTTTCGCCCTCGCCGGCGAAGCGGCTTTCGCTTCCGGCGAAAACGACGGCGACGCCCCCGCCGCCGCTGACGTTCCCGCCGCCGCTCCAGTCCCCGCCGCGCCCCAGCCGCGCAAGTGGCTCTCGCTCCACGCTTACGCGGACATAGAGACGGCCTACGTGTGCCGCGGCTACGTCTGGGATTCGCGCCCGTTCTCCGCGCAGTACGTCGACGCCGAAATTGACCTCGCCGACTTCGGCCGCCTCGACGGCTACGTCTGGACGATGTCGGCGCTTTCCAGCAAGGGGCATTCGACTTCGATGCGCAACGCATACAACGAAGTCGACTACGGCATCAAGTATTCGTACGACGTGAAGCTGGCGGAGGATTGGACGCTCGTGAACAGCGTCTGCCGGCAGTGGGTGACGAATCCTGGCGTCCGGCACAACGCGCACTCGCTAATCGACTGGCAGGCGTCGCAGGCGCTGCGCAACCCGTTCGTCACGCCTTACTGGAAACTGCGATACATACGCCGTCCCTATCAGGCGGCGTACTGGTGCGTGGGCGCTTTCCGCACGTTCGCGCTGACCGACACGCTTTCGTTCACAATCGATTTCTTCGGCGACCTGGGCAACGCCAGGCACTTCAGGCACCTGTTCGGCCCAAAGCCCGACCATCCGGGCTCGGACTACAACAGCGGCCTGCACGCGCTAAACCTCGTGCTGCGGCTGGACTGGCAGGCGACGGAGCACCTCGGGCTCTATGCGTTCGCGGCGCAGTACAGCCTAGTGTCGCACGACGCTCGCGACGCCGTGCACGCCTCGACGGCGGAAGAGGCGAAGTGCGATCTGACGTACGGCGGCGTCGGCATGAAGCTGGACTTCTAGCGTCCGGCGGCGTCGGCAGCGGCTTCGGCCGCCGCCACGGCGGCGCGTTTGAAGGCGGCGCCGTCGGCGAGCGCGGCGTGTACCGCCGCCGCGTCCCCGGCCGCAATCGCCTTCCGGTAGTCCTCCAGCCGGGCGATTAGCCGGCCCAGCACGTCGCCGAGGAAGTCGCGGTTCGACAGGAACAGCTCCGTCCAGACGTCCGGGTCCGGCGCGCCCACGCGCACCAAATCCCGGAACGACCCGGCCGAAAAGCCGGCGTGCTCTTTCGCCAGTTCGTCGCGCAGATACGCCGACGACACGACGTGGCAGAGCTGCGACGTATAGGCGATTATTTCGTCGTGCCGCTCCGGCGAGGTGAAGACGACATTCGCGAAGCCGAGCGAACGGAAAAACCCTTCCAGCGCGTCGAGCGGTCCGCGCCCCATGTACGGATAGGGCGTGAGTATCATCGACGCGCCCTTGTACAGCTCCGCGCTCGAATTCGCGTAGCCGCCCACCTCCTTGCCGGCCATAGGATGCCCGCCCACGAAGCACCACCGCGTCTTCATGCATTCCAGACGGAACGCCTCGTAGAGCGGGCGCTTGACGCCGCACACGTCCACGACGAGCGCACCTTCGCGTAACGACTGCGCGTGGGCGCGTATCCACGGCTCGATGGCCGACGGCGGCATCGCGACGATGACGACTTCGGCGTCCGCGAGGTCGGGGTCGTCGCCGTGATGGAAGCCGCGGACGGCGTGGCCGGCCGCCTCCGCCGCCTTCAGGAACGAACCTCCTATGAGGCCGAGACCGGCTACCGCGACGTTCATTGGAAGAGCGCCTTCCGCACTTTCGCGACCTTGGCCATCGTCTCGGCGAACATCGCCGGCGTCTGCGACTGCGCACCGTCGCACTTGGCGCGCGGCGGGTCGTTGTGAACTTCGATGATAAGCCCGTCCGCGCCGGCCGCCGCCGCCGCCACGCTCACAGGCTCCACCAGATACGAATACCCGGTCGCGTGCGACGGATCCACGATTATCGGCAGATGCGTCAGGCGCCGCAGCGCCGGCACCACAGCCAAGTCGAGCGTGTTGCGCATCGTCGTCTCGAACGTCCGTATCCCGCGCTCGCACAGCATCACGTTCGGATTGCCCGACGCCATGATGTATTCCGCGCTCATCAGCAGCTCCTGTATCGTCGCGGACATCCCGCGCTTGAGCAGAATCGGCTTCTTCGTGTAGGCGCCGACTTCCTTCAGAAGGTTGAAGTTCTGCATGTTGCGCGCGCCGA
>CAMZET010000174.1 GCA_947305825.1 uncultured Verrucomicrobiota bacterium | reverse complement strand
AAGCCTGGCATACGTTCCCCAGCTGCCGTGCCAGGGCTTGAGCTTCCTGTATTTCGCGACATCCATGACATGGCGGCGCAACGCGAAAGCGTCGCCGAGACGGTCGCGTAATAGGGACTCGAAAGAACGCCATCTGTCGTCGCCGATGCCGGTGTCGAGAATGTCGAACGCTAGTTCCGCCCTGTTCCGGCACGCCTCTACGGCGCTGCCGAGAGATACCGCCGTGGGCGTCAGATAGGCATCGTCCGCAGCATATGCTATATGGAGAGGATGCTGCATGGCGACTGTTGGCTTGCTGCGGACGGAGAACTACTGCTGTGTCGGCGGGTTGGAGACTCCGAGGTCGGAAAGCTTCATCGACAAGACGCGCGAGACGCCCTTCTCCTGCTGGCTGACCCCGTACACGAGGTCAGCTCCGGCTATGGTGTGCTGGTTGTGCGTTATAATCAGGAACTGCGACTTGACGAGGAAGGACTTGAGTTGCTCGACGAAACGGCCGATATTGGCGTCGTCGAGAGCGGCGTCGAGCTCGTCGAGCATCGAGAATGGAGCCGGCTTGATAAGGAAGATGGAGAAGAGGAGCGCGACGGCGGTCATGGTGCGCTCGCCGCCGGAGAGAAGCGTGACGGACTGCGGTCGCTTGCCGGGAGGTCTTGCGATGATGTCGATGCCGCATTCGAGCGGGTCTTCGGCATTTTCGAGCAGCACGAGCCTCGCTTCGCCGCCGCCGAAAAGCTTCGTGAACATCTCCTGGAAATTCCTGTTCGCCTGTTCAAACGTGTTGCGGAACATCTGCGAGGAAGTAGTATTGAGCGTGTTGATGAGTTCCATGATTTGCGACTTCGCGGCAATCAGGTCCTCTTCCTGCTCTTTTTCGCGGGCGTAGCGTTCCTCGAGTTCGCGGCATTCGTCGATGGCTACCATGTTGACCGGGCCTAGGGCGGCGATGTCGGCCTGAAGTTTGGAGACTCGCGCTTCGAGTTCCCTGGCGCCCGGCACGACGCCATCCTTCCATTCCGGGTCTGGTTCGCGCAGCACGGCTTCCGCGAAAAGGCCGTATTCTTCCTGCAGATGGTCGTAGACGTTCTGGCGGCGCATTGTGGTCTCTGTGGCCTGGATTTCGAGTTTGCCCCTGAAGTCGCGCGCCTGGTCGAGACCGCGGCGCTTCTCGGCGACTTCGCGGTCGGCGGCGCTGATGCGCGCCATCATGCCGCCGCGCTTGTCGCGCTCTTCGTCCATTTGCGCTCGCAGCATTGCGGCGCGCTCGCGCAGGTCGTCTAGACTGGCCATGAGTTCGGCGCTTTCGTCGGTCAGGCGGCCTATGGAATCCTCGTAGCCCTTGATGCCGGTCTCGCGCCCTTCTATCTGGCGTTCAAGTTCCTCGCGGCGCTTGAGAGCGCCCTCGCCCTGGCGTCCGACGTAGGTCAGCTCCTGCTCCATCTGGCTTACGGCGATACGCCGCTCCGTCAGACGCTGCGACTCGACCATGCTGCGCGTCTCGAGCTCTCTCAATTCGTCCTGCGATGCCCCTACGCCGTCCATGAGCGCGTCGCGGCGCTCGATTATGTCGGCGAGTTCCTGCGAAAGCTCCTTCCGGCGCTCCGCGCCGTCTGCGTTGTTGGCGGAAACGGCGCGCAATTCGGCGGAAACCCTGTCGAGACGTGCGGCGATGGCCGTGGCGTCGCGCCTGGCGACGGCGAGTTCACCCTCGCACTGCGCGGCGGCGCGGCGAGCCTCGCTAAGGCGCGCCTCCGCCTCCGACTGGCGCGCCGCAAGGCCGCGCACCATCTCGGCGCCGTTCGCGAGCACGTCCTTCGCGTCCGCTATCTTCGTCCGCAGTTCCGCGAGCGTGGTCTCTGCCTCCGTAATCGGCGACATCTTGCCGGACGAGGCGGCCATTGCCGTCGTGGGGCGCCAGACGCCGTTTTCGCCGCCGGAAAGCACGAGGTCGCCCAGCAAATCCTCGGCGATGGCGAGGTCTTCGCCCTCGAGCGGGAAATGGTCAATGAGGCGTTCGCCGGCGCTCACGCGCGAGCCAAGTTCGAGTTCCCCCTTCGGCGCCGCCTCGAGCGCGACTATCCTCACGTCGCCCTCTTCGCTCTGCATGACGCGCTCCAGAACCACCTTCGCGGCCGCTTCGTCCTTGAGCATCTCGAGCTGCGCTTCCTTGGCGGCGGCGGCGCCCTGCATCTCGCCGAGGTGTTCGCGCGCCTCCTCGATACGCGTGCGCAGCCCCTCCAGCTCTTCTTTTACCGACAAAAACGCTTCCTCGAAACCGGCCTCGGTCTCGCGGGCGGCCGACGCCTTCGCCTCGATTGCCTCCAGCGCTTCGCGCGACGCCTGCGCACTCGCCGCGAGCGTAGCCTCGTCGGCCTTGAGGCGCTCGGTGCGCATGATGGCCTCGCGCTCCGCCGCCTCGCTCCTCGCTATTTCGTCGCGAATCTCGGCAGCCCGGCGGTCGCACTGCACCGACTCCGTCCGCGCCGCCTGCACTCTCTCGCGCAGTTCGTCGATGGCCGCCTGCGACGCCTTGAACGTCTCCTCAGCCTCCTCCAGCGCGGAGCGCGACGCTTCCAGCGACTCGCCGAGAAGCTGCGTCTTCTGCTCCAGCGACTCCGCCTGCATCCGCAATTCCTCAATCTGGCGGCGCGTCCCTTCGATTTCGCGCCCGTCTCGCTCCGCGAACGAACGATATTCCGCGATGCGCTGCGCATTAACAGCAATGACCTCGTTCGCTCGGCTGAAGGCGCCCTGCGCCGCCGCCTCCTGCTGCGCTATCGTCTGCAGCCGCTCCTCCAGCGCGTGTATCTCGGCATGGAGGCTCTGGCCGTTCGCCTCCGCCGCTTCCACCGCCGCGACCGCCTCGGCTATCGCCGCCTCCATCGCTTCACGGTTGCGCTCGTTCTCTTCAAGCGTGCGGTCGAAGTCGTGGATTTTGAGCTTCGACAGGTAGATGTCCATGCCGCGCAGCTCGTCGCGCAAATCCTTGTAGCGCTGCGCCTTGCCGACCTGCCGCTGTAGAGAGCCTATCTGGCGCTTCATCTCGCGCAGTATGTCGGCCTCGCGAAGGAGATTCTGCTCGGTCTGCTCTATCTTGCGCAGCGCGTCCTTGCGGTCGGCCTTGAACTTCGTTATTCCGGCGGCCTCCTCGAACACCGCGCGCCGGTCTTCCGGCTTCGACGAGAGAATCGCGTCAATCTGGCCCTGCGCCATCACGGAATACGACGACGTGCCGATGCCCGTGCCCATGAAAAGGTGCTGGACGTCCTTCAGGCGGCTTGGCTTCTTGTTTATCAGGTATTCGCCGGCGCCGTCGCGGTACACGCGGCGCGTTATCGTCACCTCGTGGTAGTCCGTGCCAAGCTCCTTCTCGCAGTCCGCGAACGTGATGGACACCTCCGCGAGCCCGAGCGGCTTGCGCGTGTCCGTCCCGTTGAACACGACATCGGAGAGTTTCGAGCACCTCAACGCCGTCGGCCGCTGCTCGCCGAGCACCCACCTTATCGCGTCGGAGACGTTCGACTTCCCGCAGCCGTTAGGCCCGACAATGGCTATCAGACCAGGATCGAAAGTGAGCCGGGTGCGGTCTGCAAAGCTCTTGAAGCCGATTATGTCCAGTTGCTTCAGGTACATTGAATAAAGTATACCATATTTTGCGGCATCGTGCCTAGAACGCAAAAGGCGCACCGAGCGCACCC
>CAMZET010000173.1 GCA_947305825.1 uncultured Verrucomicrobiota bacterium | reverse complement strand
GTTGAGATGGTGAATCTGCAGGTCGCAGTAAAACCGGCAAATTCCTCGCCGGTAAAACGGGGAGACTTTGCGCGGCACGGCATCACGCCTCTAAGGTTGCAGACTGGGCGTCATGCGTTGGCGGCTAGGAGTTGTTCGATGCGAGCGAGAGATAGTCGTCGAAGAAGCGAGGGTAGCTTTTTGCGACGCAAGAGGCGTTGTGTATGAGGACGGGTCCGTCTGCCTTGATGGCGGCGATGGCGGCAGACATGGCGATTCTGTGGTCGCCGAGCGAGTCGATTTCGCAGGCGAGGAAAGGAGTTTGCGAGCCAGTGACAGCCGAGGCGTCTGCAGAGGATTCCGCTTTTGCGCCCAGCGCGCACAAGACGCTTTCCATCGCGGCTATGCGGTCCGACTCCTTAATGCGCAGTCTGGCTGCGTTGGTGAAGCGTGTAGTGCCGGGAGTGGCGGCGGCGACGACGGCGAGAGCAGGATAGAGGTCTGGCGACTGGGAAATATCGATGGAGGCGTTCCCGGCGGCGATTTTCTCGATTAGGAATTCGACGGCACGGTCTGGTTGAGCGGAATCGTGGTCGAGGCCGGCTGGAGCGACGTTGGCGCCGAGGGCGCGTGCGGCATGCCAGAAAGCGGCGGCAGACCAGTCGCGTTCCGGGCGCGGCGAAGCAAGCGGAGCGGTGTAGTTCTGCGGCGCCGGTATTTCGTAGCCGTCTGGCGTGTCGCGTATTTGAACGCCGAAACTGCGCAGGACGGCGCGTGTCATGTTGACGTATCCGAGCGATTCGAGCGGCGAGGTGAAGTGGATTTCCGATTTTCCGTCAAGAAGCGGGAGCGCGAACATGAGACCGGTGACGAATTGGGAAGAGATATTGCCCGGCAGGGAGAGCGAGCCTGGCGCGATGGAGTCGTAATTGATGGACGGGCGTTGCGCGAGGCGTCCGCGGCGAATGAAAGAGGCTTTCAAGCCCAAGGCGGCGGCGAGCGGTGCGAGGAAGCGGAGAGTGGAGCCGCTTTCGCCGCAGTCGAGCGAACAGGAGCGGCGCTTGGCGCCGAGAGCGTCGGCGATGGCGGCAAGGCACCGGCGGGTGGCGGCGATGTCGTCGCCGCAAGCGGCCAGGGCGCCTTCGCCGCCGCAGGCCGCGATGCATTCGCTTGACATGTTTCTGGCGGAGCGTTCGCGCTTGGAGGCGAGGTCTGCGAGGAAGGCGGCAATCAGGAGCCTGTGGAGATGGCTTTTGGAGAGCGGGGGCACGACAGCGCCGGACAGGTGCGCCGGCAGGACAATGCGCGAATCCTGCCGCACATGGTGCGCGAAGGAGGCGTAGTGGGCGCGGCGTTCGCGGGCCTTGTCGCCAAGAGGACGCGCGCCCGGCGCGAGGGCGATGCGCCTGGTGATTTCGTCTTCGGGCACGTCGAGGACGGCGACGAAGCCGTTCTGCTCAGCGAACGCGCGGCTGTCGTCGCGCAGGAGCGAGCCGCCGCCGAGAGCCACGACCGGCGCGTCGGCGGTGCGCAGCATTTCCGCCTCGACCTCGCGAAACGCCGCCTCGCCGAAGCGCCCGAAGTAGTCGGGTATGGGCATTCCGGTGCGAGCGGCGACGAGCTCGTCCAGGTCTTGGAAGCGCGTGCCGAAATCGCTCGCTAGCGTACGCGCCAGGGTGGATTTGCCGCTGCCCGGCGCACCGTATATGTAAAGCGTTTTCATTGCTGGCGGATGATTCCTCTCAAAGTGGCGGCGAGCGCGGCCGGGTCACAGGCGTCCAGCCGCTCCAGGGTTTTCGCCCAGCGGTACGCGCCCGAGCCGGCGGTGTCGAAAGGACGGTGAGAGAACAACTCGTCGAACGCAGTCCGCCTCCGCCTGTAGTCGTCGCGCACTTCGTTCATACGCTTCTCGAACGCGCTAACGAAAGCATCCGCGAAAGCGCCGTAGTCCTGCACGAAGGCGCGGCGGCGGCGCACGACATCCGCGTACGGGGCGACAAGTTCCTCGAACGGCTGCGTATAGTCGACGAAGCTCCCGGCGTGGTCGGTAATCTTCACGCGCACCGGCATTCCGTCGGCCGAGAACTGGACAACTTCGTAGAATTTGTCGAAGAGGTTTTCGTGGGATTCGGTGGAGCTGCGCCCGACAATCAAGTCGAGAGCGGCGGCGGCGCCCATGAGAGAAGCGAATTTCTCTGCGAAGACCGCGTTGGCGAAGCGCGCCGGCGAAATCTTGTCGCTCGCCGTCCCGTGAACGTACGGGCGTATGAAGTAGTATGCACGCACCGTCGTGCCGTTGTATTCGTTCGCGCTCCTGTACGGCTCGGAAATCTGCCCGAAGGCCATCGTCTCCGGCAAATCCATGCCAAGTTGCTGGCACATCAAGCGTCTGTCGAGGATGTAGTCGGAATATTCGTTGGCTTCGATAATGGAGCGCAGCAAGTCTTTGCCTTCGTCAAGATGCTCGGCGATGCCCCATTTCTGGAAGCGAATCATGTAGACGGAGGCAATCGGGCGGCGGGACGGCTTGACCTGGATAATGTAGACGGAGCCTCTGTTGGCGCCGTGCATCGGGCGTCTGGCGAGCGAATGCGAAATCCTGCCGATATTGCAGTATTCGACCTGGCTGAAGAGACGCGAGAGGTTGAAGAGGATGTTTCTGACGCGCTCCTCGCAGATTTCCGCCAGTTCCGGGTCGTGAGTGCGCAGGAATTCGTCCCAGACGGAGTCGAAGATGATTTGGCCGCGGTCCATTCTTGCGCCCGGGAGCCATTCTATCTGCCTGTAGAACTCCGGGGAAATGCCCTGGATGAGTTCGCGCTCGTCTGTATTGGGTTCGTTGGGCGCGGAGGAGAGTGTCTGGGACATTTCGTTGCGCCACTCGAAGTTGTCGATCGACTCTTCGCGGAGCGCTGGCGGCAGTGAGTCGCGCCAGAGGCGGCAGGCGGCGGCGAAGGCTTGCTTGAGCGCGGCTTCGTCTGTCGTGGCGGCATCCGTGCCGAGCGCGAGGAAAGCGCGTTTGACCGATTGCGGCGTGGAGACCGGGAAGAGGTCGAGTTCCGGGCGGCCAATCCTGTTGCGGCGGGAAAGGAGGGAGATGATTTCCGCAATGGACGCCGGGTTCGACGTTCTTTCCGCGTCTGCGCACGTGAGGTATCTCGTTCCGGTCGCGTGGTTGTAGTAGTAAAGCCTCTCGCCATCTGCGGAAGCGGCGACGCGAGAGGAGAGGATTTGCCGGCGCATGTCTTCCTGGCTTTCCGGAGCGCGGGCCATGCGCCAGTTCTCGCCGCGCGAGCGCAGAGCGTCCCGCACTTTAGCCGAATGCGTGTTCAAATACCGTATCCGCCTCTTCGACACCAACTTCTGGAGCTCCTCGTCCGCCCGCAGCGCCAAATCCATCCTGTCCGGGTCTGGGCGTATCAGGACGAACTCATCCGTGAAAATCAGGTCGACGGACTGCGAAATCTCATCCTCTTCTTCCTGCGGCGAAAGCGGAGGAAGGGAGTTTTGCGCCCGTTCGCGGTTGATTTCGTCCAGCCAAGCAAGCCGCTGCATGGCATGGACGGTGCGCACGGTCACGAGCCCCGGCGTCCTCAGAAAAAGAGTGCCAACGCGGCTTGAAAGCTTTCCCCCGGCATCTACGCTCCAGATGTTGTCGCCTAGTATCTTCATGCTCCCCGTATTTTACCAAAAATCCTCCCGCCTTGCTTGGCGTGAAGAATGGGTCAATT
>CAMZET010000172.1 GCA_947305825.1 uncultured Verrucomicrobiota bacterium | reverse complement strand
TTCCGCGACCTCGACGCCGAATGGACGCGTCTCGCGGCAAAAATGGCCTTTGCTCGCATTGCCGCACGTCTCGCCGAGCAGATGAAGAGCGCGGTCCGGAAGCCTGCGCGTACCTCCCCGCTCGGCATACTCCGCCATGAATGCGAGAAGAAGATGCGCCACAAGCCCGTCCGCCAGCTGCTCGCGGAAATCGGCTCGCTCGCCACAGCCCTAAAGCCCTGCTTCCTTATGAGCCCGCTTTCCGTCGCGCAGTATCTGCCGGCGGACGACGCCAAGTTCGACCTCGTCGTGTTCGACGAAGCCTCCCAAATCCCGGTCTGGGACGCCATCGGCGTCCTCGCCCGTGCCCCGCAGGCCGTGATTGTCGGCGACCCGAAGCAGATGCCGCCCACAAACTTCTTCCAGAAGGGCGAGTCGCCGGAGGACTTCGATGAGACCGCCGCCACCGTCGAAGACCTGGAAAGCATTCTTGATGAGTGCCTCGCCGCAGGCGTCTATTCCTCTTATCTCTCCTGGCACTATCGCAGCCGCCACGAGTCGCTTATTTCCTTCAGCAACCACAACTACTACGGCGACTCGCTTTTCACCTTCCCGTCGGCTTCCGAAAGCGACTCTCTCGGCGTGCGCTTCAGGCTCGTCGAGAACGGCGTGTACGACCGCAAGGCGACGCGGACGAACGAAAACGAGGCCAAGGCGCTGGTGGATTACGTGTTCGAGACGCTTGGGGCGTCCGGGCGGCGGCGCAGCATGGGCGTCGTCACCTTCAGCGAGGCGCAGAAGAACCTCATCGAAGATATGATAGAGAGCCGCCGCGAGCAAGACCCTCGCTTCGAGGACTATTTTGCGGCGGATGGTGTCGAGCCGTTCTTCGTGAAGAACCTAGAAAACGTGCAGGGCGACGAGCGCGACGTCATCCTGTTTTCGGTGTGCTACGCGCCGGACGCTTCCGGCAAGTTCGCGATGAACTTCGGTCCGCTGAACAAGGCGGGAGGCGAGAGGCGTTTGAACGTGGCGGTGACGCGGGCGAAAGAGCAGATTGTGGTGTTTTCGTCCATACGCGGCAGCCAAATCGACCTGTCGCGCACCTCGGCGCTCGGTGCGGCGCAACTTCGCGACTTCATCGAATACGCGGCCGGCGAAACGCGCGCCGCCGCCGACCCCGCCGCGCCCGCCGTCGCCGCACCCGCCGAGAAGGGGGCTGCCGCGACGCGCGACCAGTTCGCTGATGCAGTGGCCGCCTTTCTGGCAGCCAACGGCTACGCCACCGTGCGCGACGTGGGCCGCTCTGGCTGCAAGGTGGACATAGCCGTCCGCGACCCGAAGCGTCCGGACCGCTTTTTCGCCGGCATCGCCTGCGACGGCGGCACCTACGCCCGCCCGGCCACCGCGCGCGACCGCGATGCGCAGCTCCCCTCTGTTTTCGCTTCGCTCGGATGGCATATGCTGCACGTCTGGAGCGTGGACTGGACTTTCGACCGTCCCAAGGCCGAGCAGCGTCTTCTGGAAGCCTTGCGCTCCTGTTCTGCTGCGGCGGCGGGCGGACATGGCACGGATCGGCGGGGATAAAGGAGGAAGGGCGCTAGGACATGGGCAAAAAGAAGACGATAGAGTTCCGCCGCGAGTTTTTCGACCGCGATTACACGGCGAAAGAAGCGTACGCCCGCGTGTGGCGCTACGCCAGACGCTACAAGTTCCGTCTCGCGACCGGCGTCGTATGCGGGATGCTGACGGCCGGCACGCTGCTGCCGCTCTACCAGGTAATCCAGCCGACGCTCGCCAAGGTCGAGGCGCGCCCCGCCGCATCGGCACAGGTACTTGAAGCGACGGCGCCATCCCCGCCAGAAGCCTCAGCGACGGCGTCCTCGCCGTCGGCTCCCTCCAAAGCCGCCCGCCACCTCGAAAAAGACTTCTCCAAGGCGCGCAAACTCGCCGCCAGGCTCGGCTTCGACCTCCAGAGCGAAGACGACGCGCTCGGCCTTCCGCTGCTCTTCATCATTGTCGTCGTCGTGCCGCTCGTCGCCATGGCTCGCTGCGCCCTCGTATTCCTCAATCACTACTGCCTTGCCTGGGCCGGAATGCGAACTGTCCGCGACATCCGCTGCGACATTCTGCGCCACGTGCAGAGCCAGAGCATGCAGTTCCACGGGCGAATCGATGTCGGGCAGCTCATGAGCCGCGCCACGAGCGACCCGCAGCAAGTCCAGCAGATAATCCAGCACGTCTTGCAAGAGCTTGCGCAGGCTCCGTTCGAAATCGTCGTCTCCGTCGGCTTCATCATATACAGCGCCGTCGCCAACGATATGCTTCCCACTTTGGGAATGATTGTGGTCGGTTTTCCGATGTTCATGTGCCCGGTGGTGTTCCTCTCCAAGCGCATACGGAAGTGGTCGCGCCGCGCGCTCGAACGCTTCTCCGTCGTCGGCAGCCGCATCCACGAAATCCTCACCTGCATCAAGGCCGTCAAAGCGTATGACACGGCCGAATACGAGAACCGCCGCTACGAGAAAGCGAACAACGAGACGCTGAAGGCGACGCTGCGCGCGCTCAGGTGGGGGCTTTTCGTCGGCCCCGCCGTCGAGACCGTCGGCATATTCCTTTTGTGCGCTTTCATGGTCTGGTGCTTCGCGACAGGCGTGAAGCTCTCCACTATAATACCGATGCTTGCGCCGCTTTTGATGATTTACAAGCCTCTCAAGCAGCTCTCGCGCCTTCAGGTGCAGGTCGAGCAGGGCCGTGCCGCGCTCGCCCGCATCTGGAGCGTCATGGACGTCCAGATGGAACTCCCGGAACCCGAGCACGCCCAGCCCAAGACCGCCTTCACCGACCGCGTGGTATTCGACCACGTCTCGTTCCGCTACGACACGGCCGACCATGATGCCGTCGCGGACGCCTCGTTCGAGCTGCCGCGCGGCGGCTTCGTCGCCGTCGTCGGCGGCACCGGCAGCGGCAAATCCACTCTCTCCGCGCTGCTCGCACGCTTCTTCGACCCGCGCGAAGGCCGCATAACGATGGACGGGCGCGACTTGCGCGACATACCGACCGCCGACCTCCGCCGCCTCGTCGGCTCCGTCCAGCAGGAGACGCTGCTTTTCAACGACACCATCGAGAACAACATCAAGTACGGCTCGCCCAATGCGACGCACGAGGAAGTCGTGGCCGCCGCGAAGATGGCCAACGCGCACGACTTCATCATGGCTCAGCCGGAGGGCTACGAGCGAATCTGCGGCGAAAAGGGCTTCGCGCTCTCCGGCGGCGAACGCCAGCGCATCGCCATCGCCCGCGCCATCCTCAAAAATCCGCCCATACTCATACTAGACGAAGCCACCAGCGCCCTGGATACCGTCACCGAACGCCTAGTCCAGGACGCCATCGACAACCTGATGAAAGACCGCACCACCTTCGCCATCGCGCACCGCCTTTCCACCATCCGCAAGGCCGACCTCATACTCGTCATGCAGGACGGCCGCATCGTCGAACGCGGCTCCCACGACGCCCTCTACGCCGCAGACGGACCCTACAGGAAACTCTGCGATATGCAAAACCGCCCGTAATCCGCAACATACCCCTTGCGCACAATCGCAAAATCTGATAAAATATCACCATCCAACCATAAAAGGAGACAGAAGAAATGGCAGGAAAGCTTGAAGATCGCGTCAAAGACATAATCGTCGATCAGCTCGGAGTCAATGCGGAGCAGGTGACGCCGGAGGCGTCGTTCATCGACGATCTCGGCGCGGACTCGCTCGA
>CAMZET010000171.1 GCA_947305825.1 uncultured Verrucomicrobiota bacterium | reverse complement strand
GGATAGAAGTTGACGAACCCGCGCGCCTGCTCGAGCGCGTACACGAAGCCCGCGCATGCGGCCTGAAGGTCGAAGGCGCCGGCGTTTGTGCAGCCGAGGAGTCCCTGGACGATGCATGCCGTCGACGGGAACGGGTTGTAGTCCGGCGTAGAGGTCGCGACCACTATCAAGCCGATCTCGTCCGGCGACACGCCGGCCGCCTCCATCGCGGCGCGCCCGGCCTCCGCCGCCATCGTGGAGGTGGATTCGTTCTCCCCGGCTACGTGGCGCGAATGTATTCCGGTATGGGAGTATATCCACTCGTCCGTGGTGTCGAGCCGTCTGCCGACGTCGTCGTTGGTGACGACCTTCGGCGGAAGGTAGCTGCCGGTTCCAAGAATTCTTATGCTCATGTGGTTTTCCCCCTTGTTTCGTTGCCGAAATGTCGAAGCATGAATATTTTACCAAAATTCTTTGTCAGAAGTTGCGTACATTTTTCCCTAACCATTCGTGAACGCAAAAAGCGGCACAGAAAAGGAGAGAAACCATGAAGAAAGCAATAATAATGTTGGCGGTCGCGGCGGTTGCCGTAGGTGCGTTCGCGCGTCCTCACGGCGGGCCGGGCTTCGGAGGCCCCCGTCGCGGCTTTGTCGGGCACAGGATGCCGCCTCCGCGGTACTACCACCACCATCACCACCACCGCAGCGGATGGGGTACGGGCGGCGCGTTCCTGGGCGGATTCGTCGGAGGACTGATCGGCGGCGCGGTCGTTGACGCGTACGCGTCCCCGCGCTACACAACCGAGACCGTCGTGGTGCAGCAGACGCCCGTGATCACCCAGACCCCGGTCGTGGTGCAGCAGACGCCCGTCGTAGTGCAGCGGCAGACCACCGCTCAGGTTTGGGTCGAAGGCCGCTACATCGACCAGGTGCAGGCGAACGGAACGGTTGTGCGCATTTGGCAGCCGGGCCACTACGAGGTTCAGACCGTCACGTACTGACGCATCGCGCAGCCTGGCGGATTCGCGACGGACGCGCCGGCCATTTTGCCGACGCGTCCGGTTTTGGTATAATACGCGAAGGAAAACCATGGAGGGTAAACAATGCTAGTCTCGATAGTCGTGCCTGTATACAAGGTTGAGAAATACATACGCCAATGCCTGGACTCCATACTGGCGCAGACGTTCCGCGACATCGAGGTCGTCGTCGTGGACGACGGCTCCCCCGACGGTTGTCCTGCGATCATCGACGAATACGCCGCGAAGGATTCCCGCATCGTGGCGGTGCACCAGCAGAACGGCGGCTACGGAAAGGCGGTGAACGCTGGCATCTCGCGCGCACGCGGGAAGTATGTAGGAATAGTCGAGTCGGACGACTACATCGAACCCGACATGTACGAACGCCTCGTCGAGACGGCCGAGCGCACCGGCGCCGACCTCACGCGCTGCACCTTCAGCATCTTCGACGGCAGACGAGACTTCCTTTGGAGCGAGGTCGAGGAGCTCAACCGTCGCGACGGCGACGTCATAGATCCGCACGAGGAGCTAGACTACTTCCTTTACCACTCCGCTCCCTGGTGTTACCTCTACCGCCGCGAGCTGTTCGGCACGGTGAGGCTTTCGGAGTCGAAGGGCGCGTCGTACCAGGATGTGACGCTTGTCGGCGAGGCGCTGCTCATGACGCGAAGCGTCGCCATCGTCGGCAGGCCGCTGCTGCACTATCGCATGGAGAACGGACAGGGCTCGAGCTGCACCGGTGGAGGCCGCAACCTCATGGCTATAGTGGACCGCTGCGCAGAACTCCGGGATTTCATGCGGACGCACGGCTTCGGCGACGGGCGCATGATGGCGATGCTCGTCCACAAGTCGGTCCGTGCGGTCAACTGGTTCTACGAAAGGATCGACGGGGAGTTCCGCAAGGAGTTCTTCGACCGCATGGCGGAATTCTTCGCGCCGTTCACCGAGGCCGGAAGCGGCGTGGAGTGGAGCGAGGTGCCGCTGCGCGAGCGCACGTGGCTGTGGACCGTCGTCCAGGGACGCTACGACCTCTCGCATCCCGTCTTCCTCCAGCACCCCGAGGCCACCGGCCGGGAGGACGACATAATCAAGGCGGTGATGGGCTCCATCGACGCCGACGCGTCCGGCAGGACTGCGCGGCTGTTCGGCTCGCTCGCCCCGGCCTTTCCTGGGTCCCCCCGCGCCATCCTCTGCGCGGCGGACGAAAAGTATCTGCCGTACCTGTCAGTCACGGTCGCCTCTATCGTCAATCACGCGTCAGCCGACAGGAAGTACGACATCGTCGTGTTCGTGGACTTCGATCTGTACTTCGCCGATCGCGTGAAGTTCGACGAAATGCTGAAGGGCCGCCCGAACGTAAGCATACGGTTCGTCGACATACGCCGCCATTTCACGATGCCGTATTTCAGAAGCCTCTTCGTCGACAGGCACCTCTCCACGGCGGCGTACTACAGGTTCGCCGCGCCGTATCTGCTGTGGGACTACGAGCGCTGCCTGTGGCTCGACTGCGATGCGGTAGTCTGCGAGGACGTCGCGCCGCTCCTTGAGGCGGACCTTGGCGGCTGCTGCGTTGGCGGATGCCGCGATCTCGCCGTCACCACCGGCGCGGCCGCCCTGTTCCGCAACGCGCTCGCCAGCCTTAAGGAGCTTGGCTTCCGCCACGAGAGCGATTACGTCTGCTCAGGCGTCCTCCTCTTCGACATCGTCCGCATGCGCCGCGAGGGAATAGTACCGAAGCTGCTGGAGACGTGCGCCGCGCACGACTTCAGGATGCACGACCAGGACGGCCTCAACCTCGTCTGCCAGGATTCGATCCGCCAGCTGGACGGAAAATGGAACTTCATAGCACATGACAATCCGTGCATCTACCCGAAGCGGATGCTTCCCGCGATCAAGGCAGGCGTTCGCGGAGGCGGCGGAATATGGCACTTTGCTGGAGGCAGCAAGCCGTGGTACAATCCGTGGAGGGAGTGCGGTTTCGTCTGGTGGCGGTATGCAAGGATGTCGCCGTACTACGAGGAGATGCTTACGGACCTCTCGCTGATGGCGGCCGGCGCCCCGCGCCGGCTCGGCCTTGCGGCGCAGCGCGTCCGTGAAAGCGCGGTGCGGTCCGGAGGGTCCGATCCCGGAGAGCGGAAGCTGAAGTATTTCCTGCCGTACGGCTTCATGTGCCGTTACGTGCGCAAGCATTACGGCATAGAGGTCGACAAGCCGCTCTTCTGTTCGAAGAACCCGCTCGTTATCCTATGGCGGCTTTTGAAGTTTGCCATGCCATACGGTTTGATCGTGCATGTGTCCTACTGGCTTTCGTCGAAAGGCAGGTCGTGAAACTCTCCGCAATGGCAGTTTGGGCGGCGGCGGCGATTGCGCTCCTGCTTTTCCCCGTATCGGTCGTGGCGCTGGCGTTCGTGTCGTTTGCGTTCGGCGGGCATTGCGCCGCCTGGCAGTGGTGGCTCGCGGCGGCGATCGCGGTTTCGGCGGGCTTCTGGCGGCGGCCAGTGCGGGACGGGCTGCGCGGCGGGCTGCTTTTCCTGGCCTGGCTCGCGGTCGTCTGGGTCGGCTGCGGCGTTATCGCCGGCGCCGCCTGGTTCGACGAGGTGGTGTGCCACTATCCAGCCGTAAGGATGCTGGCCGACGGATGGAATCCGCTCTTCGCCAGGACACCCGAAGCGGTGCTGGGCCGGTTCGGGCTGGAGAGCGGAGACCTTCGCATCTATCACATCCTGTTCATGCCCAAGACGGTTTGGGTGTTCAACGCCGTGGCGTGGTTCTTCACGCGGGACGTGCTCAACCCGATGGCGCC
>CAMZET010000170.1 GCA_947305825.1 uncultured Verrucomicrobiota bacterium | reverse complement strand
TCGAGGATGAATGGGAGGTAGATGACGAGCATGGCGACGCCGAGAGCCGATTTGATGGGCATGGAGAGGAAGAACACGTTGAGCTGCGGCGCGGTGCGGTTCACGAGGCCGAGGCCGAGCGTGGCGAGGAACATGATGATGATGACTGGCGCGGAGATTACCACCGTCGAGCGAATCATCGAGTCGACGGTGGCGAGGGTCTGGAGCGGAGCGTCCGAGGCCGGCGAGGGGAAGTCGGCGAAGACGGGCCAGATGGCGTAGCTTTTGTAGAGAGCGCCGAGGAGGAGGAAGACAGCGCCGCCGACAAAGAATAGCGTCGAGACGATTTGGGAAAAGAAAATGCCCGTCGTGGAGACCTGTGCGCCGGAGAGCGGGGAGAAGACTTCTCCCATCGTGGCGCCGCGCTGGTTGTCGATGAGGTTGCCGACGTTTTCGGCAATCCAGAAGGGGACTGCAGCGAAGAATCCAAGCATGAATCCCAGGAATGCTTCGCGCGCCGCGGCAAGCGCGAACATCCACCAGACTGGCTCGCCCGGCGGCATTCCGGCTTTGATGAACGGTATGGCGATGAACGAGAAGCCGAGGATTGCGGCGCGTCTGGCGACGCCTGGAATCATGGACTCCGTGAGCGCCGGGCATACGGAAAACGCGCCTCCGAAACGCGCCATCGCCAGCACCGCCGCCAGTATCCATCTATGGAACTCGATATACGTCATGTGCCGCCACCTCCTCTGCCGCTAGCCTTCGTAGCGCCTGACGCGCAGCGTCGCGCCCAGGCTTTCCGCTATCGCGCGGCACCTCTCCTGCTTTTCCTTCGGCGTCACCGGCTCTCCCACCACCGTCATGACGACGCGCGGGACGACTTTCGCGACCTCGGACGCAAAGCGCAGCATCGCCGGATACGCCGCCGCACCGAACTTCGGCCGGCACAGCGCCATATATTCCGCAGGGTCGTCCGTGTTGAGCGAAATCGACATCGTGTCCACGAGTCCGGCAAAGCGCGCGGCGGTCGGCTCGCCTGCAATCAAGTCGGCCAGGCCGTTGGTGTTCACCCTAATCGGCACTCCGGGATGCGCACTGCGCATGTGCGCCGCCGCCGACAGCAGAGTCTCCAGCCGCTCCGTCGGCTCGCCGTAGCCGCAAAACACGCATTCGCGGCCGGGATGCGTCCAGTCCCATCCTTCAAGCGACGCAACTACCTCGTCCAGACTTGGCTCGCGCTCCAGCCACAGGCTCGGCGAAGAGCCAACGCCGTCGCCGTTCGCGCGCAGACAGAACGTGCAGGCGCAAGGGCACCTGTTCGTGAGATTTACGTATACGCCGTCCTTGATTCCGTATGTTATCGTCATGGCCGTATGCCTACGCTATCGTGCCTGCAATCATGCAATCAGAAGAACCACTTCGCAAGCGCGAGCATTCCTTGCTTCCAAGGCACGCGGTGCGAAACGCCGCTCTTCCCCTTGAAATCGTCCAGATGCGCGACATACCAGTCGTAGTTCCTCACCAGCGCCTGCTTGTTCGAATATTTCGGCTTGTAGCCGAGCAGTTTCTCCGCCTTCTCTATCGAGACGAAACTGTCGGTGGACGCCGTTTCGTAAACCCATGGGTAGAGCGGGGAGAGGTGGAGTTTCTCGAGGATGCGGAGGATGAAGACTAGCGGCGCGACTGGCATGCCGCGTATTTTCTTGCCGTGTCCGGCGCGGTCGAGCACCGCCTGGTAGTCCTCCTTCATGGTGGTGAACTCCTTGGCGCCGATGTTGAACTCTGTCGCCACGACGTCGCGCGGGTACGTGAGCGCGTTCCAGATGGCGTGGTCGAGGTCGTCGACGTCCATTAGCTGGTAGCGGTTTGCGCCCGAACCAATCATTGGGAAGCCGTGGCCGGTGTAGGCCCAGTCGTAGAAGAGGGCGAAGACGCCGAGGCGCTCCGGGCCCACGAAACTCTTGGGGCGGATTATCGATACGCAGTAGCCGTCTTTGATGGCCTGGCGGCATATTTCTTCGGCCTCGATTTTGGCTTGTCCGTACGGGCCTACGCCCACGAGGGGGTCCGTTTCGTAGATCGGGTGGCGTTTCGGGACGCCGTACACGGCGGTCGAGGAGATTTGCACCATACGCTCGAGCTTGAACTTGCGGGCGGCGGCGAGGACGTTCCGGCAGCCGTCTATTTCCGTCGTGCGGATGTCGTGTTCGGAATAGAGCGGGAGCGCGGCGGCGCAGTGCACGACCGCATCGCAGCCATCGGTCACCTTCTCGACCGCCGACACGTCGCGCACGTCGCCAAGCGTGAATTTCAGCCATGGCTCGTCCTTTTCCGGATATTCGAACGGCGCTATGTCGAGGACGCGTATCTCCTCCACGCCTTTCGAACGCAGGAATCTGATTAGATTGATGCCGAGGAAGCCGCTGCCGCCTGTAACAAGGATTTTCATGTCGCTGTCACTCCATCACGTACCATAGAATCGAGAAGAATTGGCAAATCGTGCCCGCGAGCACGAACAGATGCCAGATGAAATGGTGGTAAGGCATGCGTCGCCAGAGGTAGAATACTGTGCCGAGGGTGTAGAGTACGCCGCCGATGACGAGCCACATGACCCCCTTGGCTCCAAGACCGCGCGCTATTGGCCCGAACGTGAAGACCGCCATCCAGCCCATGAGCACGTATGCCGCCGTAGACACGAAGCGGAAGCGCCCGGTCGTCCACACCTTGAATACGATGCCGGTTATGGCCGCACCCCATTCAATCCCGAATATCGCCCATCCCAGAGCCTCGTGACCGGTCCCGCGCAGCGTCTGGAGGCAGAACGGCGTGTAGCTCCCAGCGATGAGGATGTAAATAGCCATGTGATCCATGACTTTCAGCACTCTCTTCGCCGGACGGTAGTTCACCGCGTGGTACGCACCTGAAATCGCGTACAGAAATATGGTCGAGAAGCCGAAAATGCACCCCGAAACGGTCTTCCAGGCAATATCCACGCCGCTCAAATAGGCGGCGTAGCAGAGTATTGCGGTCATCGCGGCGCCGAGGTGGGAGCCGACGATGTGCGATACGGCGTTTGCGGTTTCCTCGCCTGCCGTATACAGGTTCTTGAACTCAATCGCCACTGGCCGGAACCTCCGGCGCAACGGGCAGTTCAGGCAGAACAGGAGCCTCGGCGGCCGGAGCTGCCTCCGAACCGGCTACGACAGAGCCGGACTTCGGCGTGGAAGTCAGCTTCGCAAGCACGAGAGTGTTGAGCAGGAACACAGTGCCGAGAATAGCGGTCGCACGGATGAGGATGTTCCCGGCGTCGGCGCCAAGCGTGGCTTCCATCGTGCTGCCGCCGCCAAGACCGCCAAGACCGCCTTCCTTCGGCTTTTGCAGCATGACAACGAGCGCGAGCAACGCGCACGCGACTACTTCCACCACGTAGAGAAATCCGATAAATATCGCCATCTTGTCTGCCTTTCAGAATGGTGGGCAATACTGGACTCGGACCAGTGACCCCTACCGTGTGAAGGTAGTGCTCTAACCAACTGAGCTAATTGCCCGAAAGTGGCGCATAGTATACCATATATTTATCCGCAGTGCAAGGGGGGTGGCCTGGAGGTTCCCCATTTTTTTCGTGGCTGGCGGGACTTGCCGGAGAACCGCGCGGTTTCTGGCTGTTCCCGACATTATAGACAACGGGGAATCTCCAGTGCACATTCGACATTGAGGAGATTCCTGCGGCGCATCCAGCGGCCAGCGAGACGTCTAGTGGCACTAGACGCATTGTCTAGTGGCACTAGACGCATTGTCTGGTGGCACTAGACGCATTGTCT
>CAMZET010000169.1 GCA_947305825.1 uncultured Verrucomicrobiota bacterium | reverse complement strand
CACGCCAACGGCCAGCCGCTGCTCTCCGTGCGCATCATTCCGGACCGCGGCTCCTGGATTGAGGTGATGTTCGACACCAACGACATCATGTGGTGCTTCATGGACCAGCGCCGCCGCCGCCGCAAATTCTTCGCCACCACTCTCCTGCGCGCTTTCGGCTACGGCTCCGACGAAATGCTCATGGAACTCTTCTACGAGTTCAAGCGCCTGCCCACGACGACCGAATACACCGACCGCGACCTGCGCCTCCTCGTCATGAAGGACGACCTCGTCGACACAGATTCCCAGGCCGTCATCGCCCGCCGCTACGACCCGGTCACGCCGGCCATGATGCAGCAAATCGCCGCCGCCGGCATCGAGGAAGTCGAAGTCGTCGACGTCTCCGTCGACAACGGCACGCTCATCAAGACGCTGCGCGAAGACGCCAAGATGGGCATACGCAACGAGGAGGACGCTCTCAAGGAGATATACAAGAGGATGCGTCCGGGCGACCCGCCCACGGCTTCAAACGCCAAGGCGATGATCCAGAGGCTCTTCTTCGAGCGCTCGCACTACGACCTTGGCTACGTCGGCCGCCACAAAATCAACAAGAAACTCGGCCTCACGGGCAAAATCGACGAGAACCTGCGCGTCCTGCACGAGTCCGGCGTGGACGTCATCGAGGCGATTCGTCTGCTGCTCAGGATTTTCGTGGGCAAGGAACAGGTGGACGACATCGACCACCTCGGCAACCGCCGCATCCGCACGACGGGCGAGCTTCTCGAGAACCAGTGCCGCGTCGGCCTCGCCCGCACGGAAAGGATGATACGCGAACGCATGACGGTTCACGACGGCTCCACGGCGCTCACGCCCAGCCGCCTCGTGAACTCCAAGACGTTCAGCGCGGTCGTGACGGACTTCTTCGCGCGCTCGCAGCTCTCGCAGTTCATGGATCAGACGAACCCGCTTTCCGCGCTCGCGCACAAGCGCCGTCTCTCCGCCCTCGGTCCCGGCGGCCTCTCCCGCGAGAGAGCCGGTTTCGAGGTCCGCGACGTCCATCCTTCCCACTACGGCCGCATCTGCCCTATCGAGACGCCCGAAGGCCCGAACATCGGCCTCATCTCGTCGCTGGGCATCTACGCGCAAATCAACCGTTTCGGCTTCATCGAGACGCCATACAGGAAGGTCATCGCCGGCAAGGTCACCGACGAGATTGAATACCTCAGCGCGGACACGGAAGAGCAGTACGTGATTGCGCAGGCGAACGCGCCGCTCAAGGCGGACCGCTCGTTCGCCGAGGAGCGCGTCACCTGCCGCTTCCGCACGGAGTTCTGCGAAAAGCCGGCTCACGAAGTCCAGTACATGGACGTCGCGCCGATGCAGGTTATTTCCATCGCGGCGGGCCTCATCCCGTTCCTGGAGCACGACGACGCCAACCGCGCGCTCATGGGCGCGAACATGATGCGCCAGGGCGTGCCGCTGATGACGACGGAGCGCCCGTACGTCGGCACCGGTCTCGAGGCCGTCTCCGCGCGCGACTCGCAGGTAATCGTCACGTCCCAGACCGACGGCGTCGTGGCCTACGTCTCCGGGCAGTTCATCATCGTGACCGAAGACGGCAGCCTTCCCGAAGGGCGCAACCGCTTCGACCACAATCCGTCGAAGGGAGTCTGGCGCTACGACCTCCAGAAGTTCCGCCGCTGCAACGCCGGCACGTGCTTCAATCAGAAGCCGATAGTCAAGCGCGGCCAGAAAGTCAAGGTCGGCGACTGCCTGGCCGACGGCCCGGCCACCGACCAGGGCGAACTTGCTCTCGGCAAGAACCTCCTCGTCGCCTTCATGAGCTGGCGCGGCTACAACTTCGAGGACGCCATTCTCGTTAACGAGCGTCTCGTGCACGACGACGCGCTCACCTCGCTCCACATCATCACGTTCGAATGCGGCGCCAGGGACACGAAGCTCGGCCCCGAGGAAATCACCGCCGACATCCCCAACGTCTCCGAGGAAGCCCTCAAGAACCTCGGCTCCGACGGCATCATCCGCGTCGGCGCCGAAGTGAAGCCCGGCGACATCCTCGTCGGCAAGGTGACGCCAAAATCCAAGACCGAGCTCTCACCGGAAGAGCGTCTGCTGCGCGCCATCTTCGGCGAAAAGGCGGCAGACGTGCGCGACACCTCGCTCGTCGTGCCGCCAGGCACCACTGGCGTCGTCATGGGAGTGCAGGTCTCCACCAGCCAGGACCAGGCCGCCGCCGAGGACCCGGATGGGCGCAAGTCCAAGAGCGACGCGGAAAAGCGGCGCAAAAACCAGATTGCCAAGCTCGAGAAGGACCTGACCGCGAAACTCTGCGACGCAATCATGAACGAAAAACTCCCGGTTGACATCAGGGACTCCGAAACCGGCGACATAATCGTTCCCGCCAACAAGAAAATCAAGAAGTCGCAGCTCGGCAAACTTGCCAACGCCCACGCCCACTGGGACATGGACGAAGGCCCGGCGAAGGACAAGGTCATGGAAATCATGATGCCCTTCGAGGCACAGTTCGCCGAAGTGGAGGACGCTGCCCGCGAAGACGATGGCAATCTCTTCGGAGACCTCGCCGGCGAAGGCGAAGTAGTCAAGCAAGTCCGTGTGTTCCTCGTCGACAAGAAGAACCTCTCCGTCGGCGACAAGATGGCCGGCCGCCACGGAAACAAGGGCGTCGTCTCGCGCATCCTGCCGAGCTGCGACATGCCGTTCCTGCCGGATGGACGCCCGGTCGACATCGTCCTCAACCCGCTTGGCGTGCCGTCGCGCATGAACCTCGGACAGCTCTTCGAGACGTATCTTGGCCTCGCATGCCGCTATCTCGGCTTCCACGCCGCGACGCCGGTGTTCGACGGCGTGCAGGAGAGCGAGATCGACGATCTTCTCCGCCAGGCCCGCGCGGTCCAGGAGAAGGACGAGGGCGAGCAGAGCTGGATATGCCCGGAGGGCAAGACCGTCCTCTACGACGGCATGACCGGCGAGCCGTTCCAGCAGAAGGTCGTCGTCGGCGTCATCTACATGCTGAAGCTGCACCACCTCGTCACGGACAAGATCCACGCCCGCGCGGTCGGGCCGTACTCGCTCGTCACGCAGCAGCCGCTCGGCGGCAAGGCGCAGCTCGGCGGCCAGCGCATGGGCGAAATGGAGGTGTGGGCGCTCGAGGCCTACGGCGTGGCGTACGCGCTGCAGGAACTGCTCACCGTCAAGTCCGACGACCAGCAGGGCCGCACGCGCATCTACGAGTCGATCGTCAAGGGGCAGAACGTGCTCGAGTCCGGCATGCCGGAGTCGTTCTCGGTGCTCATCCACGAGCTCCGCGGCCTCTGCCTCGACACCCAGCTGCTGGGCGGCGACGCCGATTCGCGCCGCAAGGCCGCGGTTCCGCTCACGGCGGTTCCTGCGACCGCGCCGGAGGCGGCTGCGGCCGATGACCTGCTCGCGGGCGCTCTGACGCTCTGAGACCGGAGAACTGAAAACACAATTTAAGGAAAAGCAAAATGAATCCTTACAACACTTCGGACATCTTCGGCGGTTCGTTCAACGCTTCCGCCCACTACGACGCAGTCAAGGTTCAGCTCGCTTCGCCCGAGACCATTCGCGGCTGGAGCCACGGCGAGGTGAAGAATCCCGAGACGATCAACTACAGAACGTACCGCCCGGAGAAGGACGGTCTCTTCTGCGAGAAGATCTTCGGACCCACCAAGGACTGGGAGTGCGCCTGCGGCAAGTACAAGCGCATCAAGAACAAGGGCATCGTCTGCGACCGCTGCGGCGTCGAGGTGACGCTCGCGTCGGTGCGCCGCCAGCGCA
>CAMZET010000168.1 GCA_947305825.1 uncultured Verrucomicrobiota bacterium | reverse complement strand
CCCGAAGATCACGCTGTCGCTCTCGCCCCGCGCCGACTGGCGCATGCCGAGCGACTTGCCCTGACGCCGAACGTATGGGATAATGGTGCACATGCTCGTCACCTACATCATCGGTTCGCTGGCCCTCATCATCAAGCCGGGGCCGGACTTGACGTGCACCATTGCCACCGCGCTCTCGGACGGCAAGGCTCGCGCCGCCACGTTGATGGCTGGACTCATCATCGGATGCTGGCTGTGGATCCTCGTCCTTGCCGCAGGTGTCGCATCGGTCTTCACGCACCATCCGGCAGTCATGCTATCGATACAGCTTGTGGGCACCGCGTACATCGCCTATCTTGCCTTCTGCGCGTTCAAGGAGGCGTGGACGAGCTTCCGGTCCGCAGAGACCGACGCGCTGCATGGAGCGACGGCGAGAGGCTGGCGGCTGGTCGGGCGCGGCATCCTCAGGTCCATGTCGAATCCGCTTACCATCCTCTTCTTCCTCGCGTTCCTGCCGAACTTCACGCACGAGGGCACGTCTTTGCCGCCCTCGGTTCAGACGCTCCTCCTGGGAACGCTGTTCTGCGCGCTCGTCCCGTTCATCTATCTGCCTTTCATATTTGCCGCCGACTTCTTCCGTTCGCGGCTTCTCGGCTCGGCCAAGGCGACCGCCTGCCTCAAGCTCGTCTCCGCCATCCTGCTCGCTGCCGTCGTCGCCATACTTGCCAAGCCGATTGTGTCGCAAGCGTGCGCTTGACGGCATCCCACTTCAAACTCTACGCAAAGAAGGTCAAGGAGTGTGATCGATCGATGAAAGTAAAAGCTACAGCATGCGCGGCGATTCTGACGTTCGCCGCCTTTGCATTCGAGGCTCGCGTCCCGGCTCGCATCGTGACGCCCGGCGAGGGACGCACGATGCACCATTTCTTCGACAAGAGTCCAATCTCGCCGAGCGGACGCATCGTTGCGCTTCTTCGCATCCCGTACGAGGACCGGCGGGCGCAGCCCGGCGACGCGGCAGAGGTCGTGCTTGTCGATCTCGAGACGCGGAAGGAACGCACGGTCGCCAAGACGTGTGCATGGGAACATCAGATCGGCGCATGCGTCATGTGGGGACGGGACGATTCGGAACTCTACTTCAACGACATGCGCCCCGGCGAGTGGAAGCCGTTCCTTGTGCGGCTTGACCCCGCCACGGGTGCGCGGCGCACGTATCCCGGCGGCGCGTTCTGCATTTCGCCGGACGGGCGGCAGGCGGCTGGCTACAATCTCCTGACCGTGCGCCGCATGAACTTCTACGGCTACGGCGCGGCCGTGCCGGAGTCCGTCATGCCGACGAACGGACCCGAGCCGGAGGACGACGGCCTGTTTGTCATCGACCTCGAGACTGGCGAGCGGCGTCTGCTGAAGTCCATCGCCGCGTTCTGCCGCGAGACGATGGCGGCGGAGGCGCGGCGCGAGCTTGACGGCGCCGGAAGCTACGGATTCCAGGTGAAGTGGAGCCCGGACGGCGAATGGCTCCTGTTCGTCGTCGTGCAGGCACTCAACGACGCGCAGCCGGGGACGGGGAAGTCGCGCTGGCGGCGAATGGTGTTCAGCTGCCGGCGGGACGGAAGCGAACCGCACCTCGCGCTGCCCTGGAGGGAGTGGGCGCGCGGCGGACACCACCTGAATTTCCATCCCGACTCGCGCCGGGTCACGATGAACCTGATGGGCGACGACCGTCGCCTGCGCATCAAGGCGTTTGACGTCTTCGGGAATCCGCCGAAACTCTTCTGCGGGGATCGTCCCGGTTCCGGCCATCCCAGCGTGAGTCCGGACGGACACTATCTGGTGACGGACGCCTACCTTGGGGAGCGGGTGGCCTATCCCGACGGCACGGTTCCGATCCGCCTCATAGATCTCCAGACGCTCGAGGAGACCGAGATTGCGCGAGTCTGCACGGTCACCGACGAGGCTCACCGGAACGGCGAACTGCGCTGCGACCCGCATCCGGCCTGGTCGCGCGACGGAAAGACGATCGCGTTGAACGCGATGATCGGCGGTACTAGGCGCGTCGTGCTTCTGGATGTCTCCGCTTTCATTTTTAGCGGCCAAACGGAGCCGCGTCCATGCCCAAAGAAAGGGAACGGCATGAAGGGTCTGTCTCCACAAGGTGCTGCATGCGAGGGATGCTAGTGAAATTATACCACACTCATCCTCGCGCCGGTAGGGCGGGCGCCCCGCGACCGCCGCAACCTTCCGCAAAACCAACGCACCCGCCGGTCCTTTCGTCGCGGATGCGTTCAGCCTCGTCACCGTGCATGACGGCATACTCAAGCAACGCGCCTGGCGCGCCGTAGCGCACGCGCTAAGGCGGCTCAAGTCGCTTGCTCGCCTCTATCGTGCCTGTCCGCCGTCTTGTCCCCCGTAGCGCGCAGCGCGAAGGAGGAAGCTTGGCGTAGGCGGATCGTCTCTCTGCGGCATCGCCATAGCCTCTATTGCACCATTTCTACTCCACCAATGGGATCACTCTATCATACCTTGCGGCTGCCGATTTTGCGAGTCTTTGCGCTTTTCTTTCCCGCACTTTTTACCACACCTTTTCCCACACTTGCCTGAAGTCCCTCGTTTTCTTTTCTGAGGAAGCCCGTAAGTGTTTCCTTAGACGGGAGCTGGAGCATGTACTTTGAAAGGAATAGCCGTTCGTCAATGAACGGTGCGATGTATTCGGCGATTTCCTTGCCGACCTCCGTACACATCAGAATTCCAATCGGGGGATTGTCACCCTCAGTCATAACCCGCTTGCGGTAGTATTCCATGTACACGCCCAGCTGCACGGCGTCTGCACGGTTGAACTTCTTCGGCTTCAGCTCAATGAGTACGTGGCACTTCAGAATACGGTGGTAGAACACGAGGTCGATCCGCTCGTAGGCGTCATCGATCAGAATCTTCTTCTGACGCGCCTCGAAGCAGAACCCCGCCCCCATTTCAAGGATAAACTCCTTTAGATTATCGCAGATCCCCTGTTCCAGATCATCCTCTTCCCAACCCTCCGGCAGTTTTGCGCCAAGGAACTCCAGCACATTGTTCGTCTTGATGAAATCGTCTGCATTGAGCCTGTCTGCTTTGCCCTGCACCATCGCAGCGTACTTGTGCGGATCCCTGCTCCAGCCGCAGCGCTGGTAGTACTGGCTCTCGATCTGCCGCTTCAATTCCGTGACGCTCCATGTTCCCCGTATCGCCTCGAACGCATAGAACGTGCGCATAAGGTCAAGGGGCAAAGACAGCAGGTTTGACATGTGTGTATAAGACAAACACGAAAACAATGCGTATGGCGATATTGAGACATCCTCGCCTTTATCATCAAATTCCAGCAGATTCCTAGATTGGGTAATCGGCGAATATCCAATTTGACAAACTTTAGGTTCTTGATTACAGGAGATTGTTTCGCCCATAACGGACAATTGGATATTCGTCGAATATCCTTTCCCGAATCTCTCAATCAAATAATCACGAATCGGCATTGCCAACTTAGGGAAAATTCGGTAGAACTCCCGATATTTCTTGAGAGTATGTACCGAATAGTCCTTCACGCCAAGGCGTTCAGACAGTCTTTTCAGTAGCCCGTCGCCGTACGCCGCACGCGCCTTGCCGCCCTGCTCGAATTCGACAATGTAGTAGCCCGTGAGCCAGGCCCGTGTGGTCACGCTACGATTGATGATCCCAAGCGCATCTTGTCGAAGCGCCTGATTGGCCGTCTGGATTTTCCCCACCAGACTCTCAAACTCTTTTTCGACTTTCTTCATGTCAGTTCCTCCACATCAGATTATACCACACTCATCCTCGCGCCGGTAGGGCGGGCGCCCCGCGACCGCCGACC
>CAMZET010000167.1 GCA_947305825.1 uncultured Verrucomicrobiota bacterium | reverse complement strand
GCGACGGCGGCCGCGGCGGCGACGTCATCTTCAAGGCTTCCGAACACGTCAATTCGCTCCTCTCGCTCTACTACGACCCGAAATGCTTCGCGCAGGACGGTGCGCCGGGGCAAGGACAGAAAATGTTCGGCAAGCGCGGCAAGGATTTAGTCATCCCTGTCCCGCAAGGCACAGAAGTCTACGATTTGGAGACTGGTCTTCTCGTAGCCGACATAACCGAGCCTGGGCAGAGTGTAGTTGTCGCAAAGGGCGGCGCCGGCGGCTTCGGCAACGTCCATTTCAAGTCGTCCGTCAACCAGGCGCCGACCGAACACACGCCAGGCGGCGATGGCGAAGAAAAACGGTTGAGGCTTGAACTCAAGACGATTGCCGATGCCGGGCTGCTCGGCTTCCCGAACGCCGGGAAGTCGTCGCTGCTCTCGGCGCTGTCGGCCGCGACGCCGAAAATCGCCAGCTACCCGTTTACGACTTTGAATCCGGTTGTGGGGACGATTGTCTACGACGATTACGCGAAGGTGCGCATGGCGGACGTGCCGGGGATAATCGAGGGCGCGGCGCGAGGCGTCGGACTGGGACTCGCGTTCCTCCGGCATCTGGAGCGGGCGCGCGTGCTTGTTTATGTCATCGACATGGCCGGTACCGACAATCGCGAGCCTTGGAAAGATTACGAAGTCCTGAAAAAGGAAATCGACGAGTATTCCGCAGACCTTGCCGCGAGGCCGGCGCTCGTCGTCGCCAACAAGATGGATGAGCCAGCCGCCGCCGAGAACCTCGTGCGTTTCATCGATGAGACAGGCGTAAAACCGATAGAGATTTCGTGCGCGGAAAGGCTCGGGCTCGATGCTTTCAAGGAAGCCTTGCGCGAGATAGTGAAGCCTGAAAGCCGCTTCCATCATACTCACGCCAAGGCCCCAGACCTCACCGAAATGCCAGACACGACCGGCGAAGAAGTCCCGGCGGACGCGCTGCGTTTCGCGACGTTTCTGAAGCTCGACAAGCCCAAGGCGAAGTCGCATCCTTCGCGCGGCAACATCCACTAGCAACCAAAGCGTTTTCCGCCATGCAGGAACTCGAAATCTCGTCTCCGTCCAATCCGCGTCTCAAACATGTAGTGAAACTCCGCACGTGCCGCGAGCGGGAGGAGTCCGGCGAGATGATTGTGGAAGGCTACCGCGAATGCCGCCGCGCTCTAGACAACGGCTACAGGCCAAAAGCGCTTTTCCATTGTCCTGACATGTATCTCAAGAACGAGAACGAGGCGGCGCTGGTTGCCGAATGCGCTTCTCGCGGCGCGGAAATCTGCCGCTGCTCGCGAATCTGCTTCGAGAAAATAGCCTATAAGGAGCGACCTGACGGTTTGCTCATGATTGGCCCTCACGTCACGGTGCCGCTTTCTTCCCTGCGTCTCTCTCCGAACGCGCTTGTCATCGTCACGGAGGCAATCGAGAAACCCGGCAACCTTGGTACAATCCTGCGCAGCGCCGATGCCGGCGGCGTGGAGGCCGTAATAGTCTGCGACCGTGCAACTGACATTCACAACCCGAATGTAGTTCGTGCTTCGACAGGCACGATGTTCTCCGTCCCGATAGCGGAAGCATCCAGCGACGACGCGCTCGCCTTCTTGAAAAACCAAGGCTTTTCAGTCCTCGCCGCATCGCCCCACGCCGATGCCCTTCATTTCGAGGCTTCCCTCACCGGTCGCGTAGCAATCGCTCTCGGCGCGGAACAGTACGGACTTTCGGCAAAATGGATGGACGGCGCAGACCAGCGCGTCCGTATTCCGATGCTGGGACTCGCCGACTCCCTCAACGTCTCCGCCGCCGCCACGATTCTCGTGCACGAGGCCGTTCGCCAAAGAATCGTCGCCGGCCTCGTCACTCCGCCTCCGGCCGTTCCCTGGCACGGCGAGGGCGTCATCGACGCCTAGTTTTGCTGCGTACTGTTCTGCCACCGCGCTCGCTAGACGACGACCGGGATTTCATTCCATGAAGTAGTGAAGTGCGGCGAAATCTTGTCGCGCTTTACATGCCAGGATTTCGGCCCTATGCCTTCGGCAGCCGAAAAAACGGTCCTCTTGCCGAACCTCGCATTGAGATGGTCAACGGCAGCGTAAAGCGGAGACGGCTTGGCGTCATGGTTCGGCTTGAACAAGTCCAGCTGCCTGGCTCTACCGACTTTTTCGAGGCCGAAGAACATAACGCCGGTCTTTCGGTATCTTGCGCCGGGCATGTAAAGTTGCTTCGCTGCCGGGAGCATTGCCTCAATCATTTCGTTTGTCGCGTCGGTGGGGGAGGGGAAGGCGACAGTTCGCTCGAAAATCTCGCCGCCTCCACCGCTGCGGAATATTTGCGCATATATGTTGCATCCGCCAGCCAGCATTGAATAGCGACGCAATTTTTCCGCAGCCTGCGACACGAAAGACGAGAGCGATTCCACAATACCGTCAAGGTCGACAACCGGCGTGCCGAACGAGCGCGAGCATGTGATGCTGGCAGGATCCGCGTCGTAATCGCGATTTTCGTCTGACGGTATGCCGCGCAGTTCCTGCGCGGTTCTCAACAGCGTCACGCCGCCGATGCGCCGCAGAACGTCATCATGCGCGTCGCGCAACGCGGCTGCGGTGAATATGCGCTCCGAACGCAACTTCTCTACCAGTCGCCGTCCCACGCCCCAAACTTCATTGACGGGAAGTCCAGCCAATATTTCACCGGGTTCTTCTGGCAGCAGGAAAACGCCGATTTCGCGCTTCTTCGCAATATGGTTGGCAATTTTCGCCAGGGTTTTCGTGGGGGCGAAGCCTATGCCGCATGGAATGCCAATCCAATCGAGTATCTTGGAGCGCAGGATTGTACCCCATTGCTCAAGATTCTCGCATTTCTGTGGGCGTATGAATGCTTCGTCTATCGAATACTGTTCAACATCTTGAGCATTGTCGCGCAGTATTGATATCATTCTGCGTGACATGTCGCCGTAGAGTTCGTAGTTGGAGGAAAGACAGACGAGTTCGCCGGCTGCCTCGCGGTGCTTGAGCTCGAAATACGGGGTTCCCATTTTCACGCCAAGCGCTTTGAGCTCGTTCGAGCGAGCCACGCAGCAGCCGTCGTTGTTCGACAGCACTGCGACTGGCCTGCCGACGAGACGGCGGTTGAATACACGCTCGCAGCTGACGAAAAAGTTGTTTCCGTCTACAAGCCCGACCATGAGCCGAAATGCGCTACGAAACTTGTGTCCCAGAGCCGGCGGGAGCGGTCGGCAGCAAAACTCCTCCGCACGAGCCCGGTTCGCCCGCGAAAAGAATCATCCCTTCCGAAACGCCGACGGACATCTTGCGCGGCGCAAGATTGGCGACGAACACGACCTCCTTGCCGACTAGTTCTTGCGGATTCGGATACGCTCCGCGTATGCCAGAGAAAATCGTCCTTTTGCCTAGTGCGCCGGCGTCGAGAACGAATTTGAGGAGCTTTGAGGATTTGGGTACGATTTCGCAGGACTCGACGAGTCCGATGCGGAGGTCAAGACGATCGAAGTCCGGGAAGGTGATTTCGGGTTTGAGCGGTGGCGTGTCGGCTGGCGCGGCGGAAGCCGATGTCGTTGCGGCTTTCTCCTTGTTCTTGCTGGCGCGCGACTCGTGGGCGACCTCGCCGGTCTCGCCCGGCTTGACGAGCGCGGCGGCCACCATGGCATCGACCTGCGCTGCGTCGATGCGGCTGGCGAGATATTCGTAAGCGCCGAGCGGACGGTTCTCGAGCGTCTCGCCGAGGCTGTTCCAAGACCAGGACTCTTCGCCGAAGAGGCGGGCGGCCTTGTCGGCGTAGACGGGAAGAATTGGCTTGAGATATATGGCTATCAGACGGAAAGCGTTGAGAGCGGCGGTGAGCGACGTGCGCGTTGC
>CAMZET010000166.1 GCA_947305825.1 uncultured Verrucomicrobiota bacterium | reverse complement strand
TCCACATTACCAAATGGTCATGGGGCGGTGAAGGAGCGGTCATGAAGAAATGGTAAAATGTCGGTCATGAAGAGCATGACAAAGGCATTTGCGGCGGCGCTTTTGGCGCTTGCGGCGTTTCGCGTGGCAATCATGGCGTGGACGCCGCTGTTCGAGCCGAGCGAGACGCGGTATGCGGCGATATCGGCGAACATGGCGCGGTGCGGCGACTGGTTTGCGCCGTCGTTCACATACAAGGGCAAATACGAAATATTCGCAGGAAAGCCGCCGCTTGTGTTTCAAGCGTGCGGGGCGGCGTGCCGTGCTTTTGGCGTGAACGAGTTTGCGGTGCGGCTGTTCCCGTTTGCGTCGTTCGCGGCGCTGCTGTGGCTGGTCTGGTATTCGGCGCGACGCGGCGGTGCGAGACGCGAGGAGGCGCTGCTGGCGACGGCGGTCTGCGCGTCGTGCACGGCGCTTTACGCGACAGCCGGGTTCTGCATGACCGACATGCCGCTCGTGTGCTGCGTGTCGGGTGCGCTGCTTCTGTATGCGGCGGACGGAGCGCGTTCGCTCTGGTCGGCGCTGGCGATTTGCGCTCTGCTGGCTGCGGGGATGCTCGTGAAGGGGCCTGTGGCGGTAGCGCTGTTCGGTTTGTGCGTCGCGGTGGATTTTGCGTTTGAGAGGGTGCGCACCGGGCGTTGGCCGCGAATTCCGGCGTTGAACCTGGCGGCCGGCGCGGCGCTGTTCGCGGCGATATGCGTCCCGTATTTCGCGCTTGTCGAGCAGCGCCAGCCCGGCTTCCTGCGCTATTTCTTCATCAATGAGAACCTGATGCGCTTTCTGGTGCACGATTACGGCGACAAGTACGGGGCCGGGCGCGAGTCGTTTCGCGGCATGGCGGCGATATGGGCGCTGCTCGTGACGCTGCCCTGGTCGCTCGCACCGGTCGTTTCGCTCGCGAAGGAGCGGCGGACGCTGCTGAAAGAGTCGTTCGCGCTGCGTTCGGTGTGCGTGATAGCGCTTTTCTGGTGCCTGACGAGCCGCGTGCCGCCGACCTACCTGCTGCCTGTGGTGCCGCTGTTCGCGCTGCATCTGGCGACGGTCTGGACGCGGGCGCGCGACGGGCGAGCCGCGCTGCTCTGGAAGGCTCTCCCGTATGCCGCCGCCATCTCCGCGCTCGCCCTCGGCGGCACGCTCCTGGCGACGCGCATCACCAAGCCGCGCAAGCTGCCTGGCGCCGCCGCCCCGCAGAAAATCAGCGACCACTATTTCTCGCACGAGTTCTACCACGGCCCTTGGGGAGAGGGCAACCCGTTTCAGGCCGCGAACGAGCGAACCCCGCAGCAGCCATGAAGACCCTCTCGCTAGTCGTCCCCTGCCACAACGAGGCGCACAGGCTCGACACCTCGGCTTTCGTCGCCGCCGTCGAACGATGGCCCTGGATTTCCTTTTGCTTCGTCGACGACGGCTCGACCGACCAGACGGCGGAAATAATTTCGCACCTCTGCCGCCTTTCTCCGGCGATACATTCCATCTATCTTCCGAAAAACGTAGGCAAGGCGGCTGCCGTGCGGCGTGGTGTGCGGCATCTGGCGGCAAACACGCATTCGGACTATATCGGCTTTCTCGACGCAGACCTGGCGACGCCGCTAGACGAGGTGCCGGCGTTCCTGGAGGCGTTCGAACGCCGCCCAGGGCTCGTGGCGGCGATTGGCTCTCGCTGGCCGCATCTGGGCGCCGACATCCGCCGTTCCGCGACGCGCTCGCTCGCTAGCTCCATCGTCAAAGCCGTCATACGCCGCTTCCTCGGCGTCCCGGTCTGGGATACGCAATGCGGCGCAAAAGTCTTCACGCGCTCGGCCGCCGCCGAACTCTTCGAACATGAATTCCGCACTCGCTGGCTCTTCGACGTGGAAATACTGAAGCGACTTGGACTGAAGCGACTGCGCTCGGAAGTCCTGGAAATCCCTCTCTCCGTCTGGTACGACGTGCCAGGCTCGAAAGTGTCTCTCGCCGCGCTCGTCGACCTCGCACGCCTGCTGCTGCGCTGCTAGGGCGTCGAACCGCCGCCGCGCAATCGCGCATCCGGCCCTGTCCCCAATGCCGCTATTTGCCGCCGCCGCGCGACGCCAGGAACGCCGTCGCGTCAGCCATTGCCATGTCGGTGAGCGCGGCGAAGCACCAGCCCCTTAATTCTTCCGGCGAAGTCTCGTCCGCCGCCGCCGGCGACAGAATCGGAATCGGGCCCCAGACCGCCGCCGAGCCGCGAATCGAATACTCCTTGTGGAACACCAGCCTCCCCGTCGCCGTCTCGCGGATGGAGAGTTTCGCTCCCCATGTTCGCGCCGTGTAGTCCGCCGTCAGCAGCGACAGCACCACGCACAGCACTTCCTTCGTCCTGTCGCCGTTCGTCACGACCGGCGACTGCGCGAAATGCGCCTCTACCACGTATTGGGCATTGGACGGCGAGACGATGAAGCCGTTCGTTTCCAGGATTTCCGTCGCCTGCTCGGCAAAGACGGTCGTCTCGCTCGTCTGCGGTATGTAGGTAGTCGAAGTGACCGTGGTCGGATAGTAGCCCTCGTGGTAGTGGCGGCCGCGCCTGTAGTAGCCGCCGCCGCCGCCCCACGCCGTCGAATAGGTGCGGACCGGCACGTAGGAAGTCACCGTGGCCTCGAAGCCGGCGACGGCGACGCGCATGCCGCCAGCGTCGCGAACGCTCGTCATTTCGACATCCGGATAAGGCGAGTGGTGGACTGTCCAGCAGCCGGCGAGAGCAAACGCGAAGACGGCGGCGGCGGCCGCCGCGCTATTCCTTTTCAGCATTTCCAGCGCTTTCATGGGTCTTTAGCTCCTTTACTCGTTTCATCGCTTCGTCGGCGAGTTCGAACTGGCCGACGGAACGCAGGCAGTTGGCATACTCGGTTATGGCGAGAGTGTCTAGAGGGTTGATGCAGACCATCGTCTCGTAGCATTTGGCGGCGGTCTTGAAGTTGCCGATTTCGCGGCAGGCGCGGGCGTTTACGGCGAGGCGGTAGAGGCGTTCCAGCAGCATCGTGTCGTTCGGGTTGCGCAGGAAGGCGAGATGCCATTTCTCGATGGCGTCGTCGGTCTTGCCGATTTTCGAGAGCATGTTGCCCTGGAGGATTTGGCGGCGGACGACCTGCATGGAGCGTATTTCCTGGGCGGCTTTGGCGAGGATGTCGTCGTCGATGTCGCCGGCGGTAATCCATTCGATGTCCGGCGGCTCTTGCGTGACGAGGATTTCCGGGGAGAGGGTCATGTCCGGCGGTACGGAAGAAAGCGGCGGCGAGAATACCGTCCTGTCGCCGGCGTAGCTCGCGAACGCTTCCGGCACGGAGGAGCACGAGGCTTCGGCCAGGTCTTCGAAGATGCCGTCCCAGGCGAACACGTCCAGCATTGCGGAGAGCTTGACCTTTCGCTGGACCAGGCGGCCGACGAGAACCCATGACGATTCGCCGGGCATCCATAGATGGGCGTCCTCTGGCGGGAAAGCGTCGATGAACGCCTTCATGTCGGCGACGGTGGCATTCTTGGCGTCGAAGGCGCAGGCGAGGACGCCGCGTTCGGCGACGAGCGCGGCGAGTGCGTCGAGGCGAGGCGCATCGGCGGCGCCTAAGTCCTCGACAGTAGTGAATACGATGTCGTAGCGCCCTTGGGGCGCTTCGGTCGCGACTATGCAGCCGGCGTGGGTGAAGAAGTCGAAATACGCCTTGTCGGCGGCGGCGCCTCCGGCGAGGAACACGCGCCTGGCGTCCGGCTTTTCGACGAGCGCGACGAGACCAGAGACGGTCTTGACAGCCGGATACTTGAATTGTTCGCGGGCGGCGGCGGCAGCCGCGTCGCCGCCCGCGCCGGAATCGACGAAGAGCGGCACAAGCGCGGACACGGCGGCGAGAAGGACGCATACAAGCGCTGTCGCCGCCACCCA
>CAMZET010000165.1 GCA_947305825.1 uncultured Verrucomicrobiota bacterium | reverse complement strand
GCGCGACCTTGTTCTTCACGACCTTGACGCGCGTCCTGTTGCCGACGACCTGGCCCGCCGTGTTCTTCAAGGCCCCGATGCGCTGCACCTGCAGACGGCACGAGGCGTAGAACTTCAGCGCCTTGCCGCCGGGCGTCGTCTCCGGATTGCCGAACATCACGCCAATCTTCTCGCGCACCTGGTTCGTGAAGATGAGCAGCGTCTTCGTCTGCGCGATTACGCTGGTAAGTTTGCGCATGGCCTGCGACATGAGGCGGGCCTGCAGGCCGACGTGGCTGTCGCCCATCGCGCCGTCGATTTCCGCCTGCGGCGTGAGCGCCGCCACGGAGTCGACTACTACGACGTCGAGCGAGCCGGACTTCACCAGCTCTTCGCAAATCGTGAGGGCCTCTTCGCCGGAATTCGGCTGCGCGACGATGAGGTCGTCGAGCTTGACGCCGATTTTGGCGGCATACTGCGGGTCGTGGGCGTGTTCGGCATCGATGAATGCGGCGACGCCGCCGGATTTCTGGGCGTTCGCCACGACATGGAGCGCGAGCGTCGTCTTGCCGGAGGACTCGTGCCCGTAGCATTCGACAATCCTGCCGCGAGGCAGACCGCCGACGCCGAGAGCCAAATCGAGCGACAGCGCACCCGTGGAAATCACCGGTATCTCCGCCTGGTCGTGGTCGCCGAGCCGCATTATGGCCATCTCGCCGAACTCTTTTCTGATTTGGCTGAGTACGGCCTCGAGCGCCGTGTTGCCGGTCTTCTTCGGTGCTGCTTCCTTTGCCATTGTTGTTTTCCTCTTGATATTGGTGTATTGAAACTATATGGCGAGCATGGCCTCGATTGCCCTCTTCGCCCCGGCCGCGACGTCCGCCGGCACCGTGACGCGCTCTTTCATGTCGCGCAGGCTCTCGTAGAGGCTGTGGAGCGTCGTCTTCTTCATGTTCGGGCAAACGAGCGTTTCGGTGACGGGATAGAACGCCTTGCCTGGATTTTCCTTGCGGAGGCGGTGGAGGATGCCGACTTCAGTGCCGACGATGAACTCCGTGGCGGGTGAGGACTTCGCGAAAGCGCACATTCCGCCGGTGGAGAGGCGCTGGTCGGCGGCGTCGCGCACGTCCTTGGCGCATTCGGGGTGGACCATGACGACGGCGCCGGGATGGCGGCGGCGGGCTTCTTCGATGCGCGCGGCGGTGAGCGCGGCGTGGGTCGGGCAGTAGCCGGGCCAAAGCACGTATTCGCGGCCGAGAAGAGAGGCGATGTGGCCGCCGAGGTGGCGGTCCGGCACGAAGATTATCTCTTCGTCCGGCGCGAACGTCTTCATGACGCGCTCGGCGTTCCCGCTCGTCACGCACATGTCGCATTCCGCCTTGACCTCGGCCGTCGAGTTCACGTAGCAGACCGCCTTCGCGCCGGGATGCTTCGCCTTGAGGTCGCGCAGCTGCGCACCGGTAATCATGTCGGCCATCGGGCAGCCGGCGTCAGGGTCGGGTATGAGGACGGTCTTCGCGGGATTGAGGATTGCGGCGGTCTCGGCCATGAAATAGACTCCGCAGAAGACGATGACGTCGGCCTCGACTTGCGTCGCCTTGCGGGCGAGCTCGAGCGAGTCGCCCGTGAAGTCCGCCGCGTCCTGCACTTCGGCGCGCTGGTAGTTGTGCGCCAAAATCGTCGCGTTGCGCTCCGCCTTGAGGCGGCGGATTTCCGCTAGCAGCTCTTGGTCGTTCATATCCTGTTATCCCAATTCTTGTAGACCACTTCCTGGCCGTGCGCCTTTATGGCCGCGTAAACTTCGGCGGGTGCGCGGCGGTCGGTGAGCGTGAACTGCGCGACGTCGGAGGCGTGCTCCTGCTCCAGCACCGCGTAGCCGCCGGGCGTCACTCGCGAGCCGGCGGACATGTTGTCCGCCGCCAGCTGGACGATGCGGTCGCGGAATTCCGGGGCCTCGCGCGTCGATACGGTCATGCACGACTGCGGGAAGCAGATGCGGAAGGCGAGCATCATGAGCTCGACTTCCTGCTCGGATACCTCGCAGGGCGGGACGAAGCCGCCGTCGACGCGGCAGAAACGCGGGAAGGCGAACTGCACTTTCGCCTCGTAGCACTCCTTCATGAGGTAAATGGCGTGGGCGGCGAGGCTGGCAGCTTCCGTGCGCCAAGGGCCGAGGCCGAGGAGGAAGGCGCAGCCGAGTATGCGGAAGCCGGCGCGGCCGGCGCGCAATTGCGTCCACAGCCGCCATTCGTAGTTGGATTTCGGCCCGGCCGGATGCATTTCCTTGTAGAGTTCCTGGTCGTACGTCTCCTGAAAGCACGTCAGCCCCTCGAAACCGGCCTGGAACAGGAGGCGGTATGCCTCTTCAGTCTGCGGCGCGACCTCGAGCGCGAGATACGAGAACATGGGCTTGAGGAGGCGGCCGACTTCGGCGAGGTGCTCGGGGGTGTTGACGCGAGGGTCTTCGCCGGCGACGACGAGCAGAGAGTCTATGCCGCCGGCGCGTATCGCCTCGGCTTCGGTGCGTATTTCGTCGAGCGTCAGGTTGCGGCGCACGGTGCCCTGGTGCTGGATGCGGAAGTCGCAGTAGCGGCAGGAGTTGATGCAGGTGTTGCCGATATAAAGCGGGGCGTAGACGGAGACGGTCTTGCCGTAGTAGCGGAGTTTGGCGCGGCGCGCGGCTTCGCGCATCTGCGGCAGGAAGTTTTCGGCGGCGGGGCTGACGAGGTTCAGCAGGTCGAACCAATCGTGCGAACTCTTGGCGAGGGAAGCGGCCACCATCGCCGGCGTGACGCGGGCGAAGTACGCCTCCACCTCGGCGGCCGAATATTTCAATAGCGGAAACACTTGCGCTTGAAGTCCTTTCTCGTCTGGCTAATCGCGGAATATGCCGCCGAGCGGACTGGAAGCGTTCGCCGTGCGCGACTCGGAAGGCGGGCACGCCTCGACGGCGAGTTCCGCTGCGCGAACGGCGAGCTTGAACGCCTCGGCCATTTTCACGGGGTCGCCTGCCGCCGCCACCGCCGTATTCGCCAACACCGCGTCCGCACCGAGTTCTATCGCCTCGGCCGCGTGGCTCGGAAGGCCGATGCCCGCGTCCACGACGACGGGCACGTGGCATTGCTCGACGATAATCTCTATCATGTCGCGAGTGCGTATGCCGCGGTTGGAGCCGATTGGCGAGCCGAGCGGCATGACGGCGGCCGCGCCGGCTTCCTCGCAGTGGCGCGCCAGCACAGGGTCGGCGTTGATATAAGGAAGCACCACCATGCCCAGGCGGGCGCACTCGCGCACCGCCGCAAGAGTCTCCACCGGGTCCGGCAGAAGATAGCGAGCGTCGGGATGTATCTCGAGCTTCACCCAGTTGTAGCCCGCCGCCTTGCCGATTTTCGCGATGCGCACCGCCTCGTCCGCGTTCCTGGCGCCGGACGTGTTGAGAAGGACTTCCACCTTGTCGCGGTCGATGACCTTGAGAATGTCGTCGCCGGCCGCGTCTCCCTCGCGAACGCGAGTAAGCGCCACCGTCACAAGCTCGGTTTCGCTCGCCGCAAGCGCCGCTCGCATCGTCTCGGACGACGCGAACTTGCCGGTCCCGAGGAAAAACCGGTTGCGGAACTTCCTGCCCCCTATCTCTAGTTGCTTCATAGAGCGATATTATACCACATTTTCAGGTGGCGCGTCTGGCCGACGGCGGCTGGCGGCTCCGGCCTCGTCGTTGCCTAAAGAACAGACAAGGAAGTCCGCAAAGGGCTCCAGCTTGTCAAGAGTGGCTGCGGCGACCTTCTGGGCAAGCTCATCCCTCGTTGCGCCGGTAAAATCCATCTCGCTCGCTGAAGGCCACCTTGGCGATTTTTCGGAGTTCCGCCTCCGTTTTGCCTTTCATGACTTCCTCGAGCGTAATCGTGGAATCCCGGTCTCCGTCGGCGCTGGATTGGCTCCCCTGCTTTCTTTTCATTTGTATTCG
>CAMZET010000164.1 GCA_947305825.1 uncultured Verrucomicrobiota bacterium | reverse complement strand
GGCGAAAAGGTCGGCCAGGCCTGGAACGCCGGCAAGCCGCTCATGCAGAAGAAGTGAAAACCCACTTCCGAGCAAAGCGCACCTATAACAAAAGCCCGCCACGTTGTCCCGTGGCGGGCTTTTCTTTCAATCAGGCATTCAGACCGGCTTCATGCACCTTGCACCCACCAGTGAGCACAATGTCTTGAAAGTGTTCCTCGTCTATTCGCCGTCGGCTGCGAACGATGTCGCAGATCATTCAGATTCGATTTAACACGATTCTAACACAATCCTCACGGGCGAGTAACATGGATTTGGGACAATCTCCGGCGACAGGAAAAAAAAGACAACGAGGATTCTGGTTTCCATGCAAATCGCTAAACCAGTCCAACAATGACAGGAGGAACTATGACAGGAAGTTTGCAGATTGCAGTAACAGCGGTCGGAGGGCTCGCGCTCTTCATCTACGGGATGGGGCTGATGAGCGACGGCCTCAAGGAGACGGCCGGGAGCAAGCTGAAGGCCGTGCTCGGGTACATGACGAAAAACAGGTTCTTCGCGATAGCGGCGGGAGCCGGGGTGACCGCGCTCATCCAGAGCTCCTCCGCGACAAGCGTCATGACCGTGGGATTCGTCAACGCCGGCCTGCTGTCGCTGCAGCAGGCGATCGGCGTGATATTCGGCGCCAACATAGGAACGACCATCACGGGACAGATCGTTTCGCTGAAACTGGACGACCTCGCACTTCCGGCCATCACGATAGGCGTGGCCGGACTGCTGGCCGCCCGCGGCAAGTCGATGCGCGGGATTCTGCGCACGGTGCTGGGATTCGGCTTCCTCTTCTACGGCATGCAGGTCATGAGCCATGAACTGAAGTCGCTGACGGAAATGCCTGCGTTCATCCGGTTCTTCTCGACGTTCGACTGCACGCCATCGGCAACGGGACACCTTCCGTTGGGGTGCGTGCTCGGCGCGATAGCCGTCGGCACCCTGTGCACGATGCTCGTCCAGAGTTCGTCGGCGACAATAGGCATCACCATCGCGCTCGCGGAGGCAGGGGCCATCAACATTTGGACGGCAATCCCGATAGTCCTCGGCGACAACATCGGCACGACGGTCACGGCCGGACTGGCGGCGATCGGCACAAATGCAAACGCACGGCGCACGGCGCTGGCCCACGCGCTTTTCAACCTGCTCGGGACGATGATACTGACGGCGTCGTTCGCCTTTGTGTTCACCGCGTCGGACGGAGTCGGCGCGCCCGCGTTCTTCCACCTGGTCGATCTCTGCGTTCCGGGCGACAGCTTCGCGGGCGCAAACCCGGGGCGCCACGTGGCCATGGCCCACACGCTCTTCAACATCGGAAACGTCATTCTGCTATCCGCCTTCATCCCCGCGCTTGCCCGGATCTGCGAGACGATCATACGTTCCAAGGGGGAATCGCGCACGCTCACACTCGAACCCAATCTGCTCGTCGCACCCGCCCTGGCTTTGCAGGCGGCCGCCTCAGCCGTCGCCGAGATGACGCGCCGCGCATGGACGGTCGCCTCGGTTGCGCTCAACAACAGCCTCGGCAAGACATCCGTCAATCCCGAGTCGATCGAGGCGGCCGAACGCGAGGTCGATGAGATGCGCGAGCAGATAAAGGCGTACCTCGTGGAGATTTCCCAGCGCAAGCTGTCCCAGCGCGAGGCGCTGATGATCCCGGAGCTCATCCACTGCGCAAACGACGCGGAGCGAATCAGCGACCTGGCGCTCAAGGTCTGCAAGAAGGGAGACGTCGTCAGAGGCGGCATAGCGGACCCTGGTGCCGTTTCCCTCGTAGCAGGCGTGGCGGCACAGGTCAGGCAGTTCGCCCACGACACAATCGACGCGATGAGAAACGGCAAGCCGCCCGCCTTCGACCCGAAGAGCATCGACAGCGGAATCAGGTCCGCCGCGAAAATGGCGACTCTTGCGCTGTGGAACGACCAGCCGTCCCGCGGCGCGCACACGCGCGAGTACCTTGCGCTGGTGTCGGTATTCAAGTGCCTCGGCGACATTTCCCGCCACATCGGAAACATCGCCGTGCGGGCCAGGGGGTTTTCGAGCGCCGTCTAGGCCGCCGCAGGCCACGGTGAGTTTTGGTATAATACAAGTCATGAATCAGCCAAAGATACTCGTCGTTGAGGACGATCCGTCCATCCGCCGCGTAATCGTGCTGGCACTCAAAAGCGCGGACTACGCGAAGATAGCGGAGGTTGCATCGGGCGATGCGGCGCTTGAAGCCGCGTTCAGGATGCGTCCCGACCTTGTCCTGCTCGACATCATGCTCCCCGGAATGGACGGGCTGTCGGTGTGCCGGGCCCTTCGGTCGAATCCCGAGACGGCCTCTGCGGCAATCGTCATGCTGACCGCCAAGGGAGCAGACCGGGACGTCGTAGCCGGACTGGACGCAGGAGCCAACGACTACATCGCCAAGCCCTTCTCCAAGGACGTGCTGCTGGCCCGCATCAGGGCCGCGCTGCGGACAAGCGGCGCCGCAGACGCGACGCATTTGTCGCTCGACGGTCTCGTCCTCGACAACACCACCCACCGCGTCACGCTGGACGGAGCGGACCTGAAGCTCACGCTCACCGAGTTCAGGATACTGGAGCTGCTGCTGCTCAACGCCGGACGCGTGTTCGAGCGCGCGCGGATAATCGACCGCATATCGGGCGGGGAGAAGATTGTCACGGAGCGGACCATAGACGTGCAGATGGTGGGTTTGCGCCGCAAGCTGGGTGCATGGGCCAGACACATAGAGACGATCAGGGGAGTCGGATACCGGTTGGACGAAAATGAAAAGACGGTTTGACAGAAGTCTGGCGGCCGCTGCCGCCGCCGGCGCGTGCATCGTGGTGTTCTCGCTGATCCTCTTCGCCGTCGCACGCAGCTTCCGCTCGTCGATAGCGGAAATGGCGGAGTCCGGCACCCGCGTGACAATCGTCAACGCCGACGGATCGGTTTTCTACGACACCGACGACGCAACGGACAACCACGCAACGCGCGAGGAGGTGCGCCAGGCATTCGCGCGCGGGCACAGCACCGTGCTGCGCCACTCCGACACCCTGAACCGCGACTTCCTCTACTGCGCGCGCACAGTCGACGGCCGTGTGGTCAGGCTTGCCGTACCGTACACAGGCGTGATAAGGTCTCAGCGTCTCGCCTGGGCCGGGCTTTGCGCCGCCGTGGCGATGGGCGCATGCGTTATCGCGCTGGTCTTCGTGGTGACACGCAGGCTGACAAGGCGACTCGACGAGCAATCCAAGAGGCTGGAGATCGCCGCCGCAAACGAGAGGTTCCGCCGCGAATTCACGACAAACGTCACGCACGAGCTGAAAAGCCCCCTGACGGCGATACAAGGCGCCGTTGACGTCCTTGGGGACGGATCGGGACTTTCGGAAGAGGAACGCAAGGATCTGTTCGGGATAATACACGGCGAAAGCGCAAGACTTGGTTCTCTTGTCGGCGACGTGCTTTCTCTCGCCCAGATAGAGCAGGAAGAGATAGGACATTCCCACGACTTTGCGGAGGTGCCCCTGGCGGAACTGGTCGATGCAGTGGCGGCCCGCGAGCAAGCCAAGGCGAGCGCCGCACATGTGAAGATCGCGGTCGTGCGCAACGACGACGTCCACGTCAAGGGTGACGTCGGCAGGCTGGAGGAAATCCTCGAGAACCTGATAGACAACGCCCTGCGCTACTCCGGGTCGGACCGCATAGACGTTTCTTCTGCGGCCACGCCGACGGAGGTGACCGTATCCGTCACCGACTTCGGAATCGGAATACCTGCGGAGCACATTCCGCACATCTTCGAGCGATTCTACCGCGTCAACAAGTCGAGAAGCAGGTCGCTGGGCGGCACCGGGCTCGGGCTGGCGATTGTGAAGCACCTCGTCCAGCTGCACGGCGGATCGGTTTCGGTGGTCTCGTCTCCCGGACAAGGCAC
>CAMZET010000163.1 GCA_947305825.1 uncultured Verrucomicrobiota bacterium | reverse complement strand
CCAAAACCCAAATCCGACATGCAGCAATGCGTATCATGAAAGTAAATGCTGTCGCCCTGGAAGATGCCGCATCGCAATTGACAGGAGCGCGGATATTTGCTAAACTATACGGCAACGTTTGCGGAGGGATGGCTGAGTGGCTGAAGGCAGCGGTTTGCTAAATCGTCGTACGGGTTAAATCCCGTACCGGGGGTTCGAATCCCCCTCCCTCCGCCATTTACGTATGCGCATGTGATGGAACCTACTCTGACACAATTGAAGAATTCCCTTCGCGTTGTTCTCGTGCCATGCGAGGCGGAGAGTGTTGCTTTCGGTCTTTTCGTCGCGTCCGGCAGCCGCCACGAGCCCGAGCGTTTCGGCGGCATTTCGCATTTCATAGAGCACATGCTTTTCAAGGGGACGCCGAAGCGCACGGCGCTGGAGATTACGCAGGCCATCGAAGGGCGAGGCGGAATGTGCAACGCATGCACCTCCGAAGAGTCCACCTCGTATTTCGTCCATCTGCCGTTGGAATATCTTTCCGAGGCGGTGGACATACTGGCGGACATGTATCTCAACGCCTCAATCGACGAGGAAGAGTTCGAGCGCGAGCGTGACGTCATCATCGAAGAAATCAAGATGTATGAGGACGAGCCGGACTCTCTTGCGTCGGAGAAGCTGCAGGCGGGGCTGTTTCCGTCGCACCCGCTTGGGCGTCCCGTGGCGGGCACGGCGGAGACGCTGCGGGCGATGCGGCCGGAGGACATGCGCGAATACATGCGTTCGCACTACACGCCGGACGCGACGGTGGCGGTTCTGGCGGGTGCGTTCGATTCCGGCGAGGCGTTGGGCATGGTGGAAGCGGCGTTTTCCGGAGCGGCGCGCGGGCGTTCGCGCGGAGGTGCGGGGCGCAAGCGCGGCTGGCGGTCCGGCACGGCGCCCAGCCGGCCCCCGGTGCCGGACGTCAGGAATTTCCGCGACGTGCAGCAAGCGCAACTGGCGCTCGGTTTCAGGACATTCGGCGTCCGCGACGAGCGCAAATACGCCGCCGCCGTACTCGACGCCGTTCTTGGGCGCGGCATGTCCTCGCGCCTCTTCCAGGAAATCCGCGAGAAGAGAGGTCTCTCGTACGACATTTCCTCTCGCTGGCAGATGTTTGAGGACACGGGGATGTTCACAATCTCCGCCGGTCTCGATCCGTCCAAGGCCGAAGAGGCGCTTGATGTAATCCAGGGCGAGCTTCGCAAGGTCGCCACCGCCAAGGTGGGCGAAGACGAACTCGCTCGCACAAAGGAGTTTCTGACCGGCAACTTCCGTCTTTCGCACGAGAAGGTCCTGTCCAAGATGATTTACCACGGGGCGATGACGCTAACCTACGGGAGGCTTGTGCCGACGGCGGAGCAGGTGGCGGGGATACGCGCGGTAACGGCGGGCGACGTGCTTTCCGTGGCGCGCGACGTGTTCGTTTCCTCGAAGAGGACGGTGAGCTGGGTGCTGCCCAAGGCCAAATAGCGCAACGTGAGCTGCGGCGCGGGTGCGCCCGCGGCCCGGAACGGCAAGCGCAAGAGCGCAAGAGAGGAGAAATGCTATGGGACGGTGTCTTGTAATGGGGATAGTGAACGTCACGCCAGACTCGTTTTCTGACGGCGGCAAGTATTTCCAGCCGGAGGAAGCGGTGCGCCGCGCAGTCAATCTGGCGAGCGACGGCGCGGACATCATAGACCTCGGCGGCGAGTCTACGCGCCCCGGCGCCGTCGCTCTCGGCTGGCAGGAAGAATGGGCGCGCATCGGCCCCGTTCTCTCGCTCCTGCGCTCCGCCGCCGCCCCGAAGCGGCGCGTCAGCGTTTCCGTGGACACTTACCACCCGGAGACCGCAGAAAGAGCGATTGCCGCCGGCGCGGACATGATAAACTGCGTCAAGAGCGAGACCGCCGCCGACATGGCCCGCCTCTGCTCGTCCGCCGGCGCCATGCTCGCCATCCCCGCCGCCGCGTTCGATATGCCGTCCGTCGCCGCATCACTCCCGCCTGCCGACCGCACGTTCATCGACCCGATGATCGGCTTCGGCACCACGCGCGAAGAAGACCTCTCGCTGATACGGTCGGTGCCGGCGCTCGCGCTCCGCGCCAGAGTCCTTGTCGGCGCCAGCCGGAAGCGAATCGTAAAGAAACTCACGGGCGAAAAAATGACCGGCAAGAACCTGGGCGGCAATCTCGGCATTGCCATATGGTGCGCCTTGCACGGCGCTAGCGCCGTGCGCGTCCACGACGTCAAGGAAACAGTGCAGGCCATCAAAGTTGTAGATACCTTATGCGAATACTCTTCATGAGCGACATACACGGCGTGCCGTCGGCCCTCGATGCCGCGCTCGCGCTAGGCGACTCCCTGGGCTACGACAAGATTGCCCTTCTGGGCGACTTGCTCTACCACGGGCCGCGCAACGGCGTGCCCAATTTCTACAACCCCGTGCGCGTGGCGGAAATGCTCAATTCCCTAGCCGACAAAATCGTCGCCGTGCGCGGCAATTGCGACGCCGAAGTGGACCAGATGATGTTCTCGTTCCCCATGATGTCAGACTACGCGATACTCGACGCCGGCGGCGAGACTTTTTTCCTGACGCACGGCCACCTCTGGAACGAGTGGCGTCTGCCGCCAGTCGGCATCGCCGGCGTCCTTGCCCACGGCCACACCCACATACCCGAATTGAAACGCCTCGATTGCGGCCTGACCGTCTTCAACCCCGGCTCCGTCTCGCTCCCGAAGGGCGGTTCCTCGCGCTCCGTAGGCTATTTCGACGGCTCTGAACTCCGGCACTTTTGCATCTAGCAGACGGGCGTCGGTGCGCAATGCGGCGCAGGCTTCGCAGTTGTTCAGTGCGCAGCGCGCCCTTTCCTCGTCTTCAGATATGCGGCGAGTTCGCGCGGGAAGTTCGTTTCGATTACCGTAAAGCCATGGTCGACGAGCCAGCCCCAGCCCTCGGACGGTGAAACGAGCAGGGACGCGCGGTCGTCGTGGCCGGCCGTGTGCTTGGCCCAAGTGGCGGCAATGAAAGCGCGCGAGCCGGCCGCCAGGACTTTCGGCAGCTGCGCGTAGGTCTTCGAGCCGAGCGTCTCCATCCTGAACTGGAACGCCTTGGGCTTCGCCTTTTCAAGCCATTCATCGACATACGCTTCCAGGTCGGGGATTTTGTCGTCTATCACGGGGCAATACACGACACGCTGCAAATCGCCTCCGAAGATTTCCTTTGCCTTGGCGTACGGCCAATCGAGCACGAACACGGTTTCCTCGAGCGTCCCGGCGTCGCGGGCTGCCGCCAGCAGTTTTGGAACTAACGCCCCGCCGTTCTGGCCCGCCTTGTCGAGATAGAGCAGCACCTTGCCCTTCGCCTCTGCCATGTATTCGCGCAGCGTCGGGATTTTCTCGCTCGTCCATTGCCCGACGGCATCGTGAAGCCACAGCGATTTCAGCTCCGCAAGCGTCATGTCCGCTATCGCGCCGCGCGAATGCGTCATTCGGTCTACCGTCGCATCGTGGTGTATGACGATTTCGCCGTCTTTGGTTTCTCGAACGTCGGTTTCGACGATTGCGACTCCAAATGCAATAGCGTTTTTCAGCGAAGCGAGAGAATTCTCCGGCGCCAATTTCCAGTCGGCGCGATGGCTCGCGACGAGAACATCTTCCGTATTCGACCAGTCGAACGGCACCGCGCCGACGGCGCCAAGTTGCATTGCGGCCACGCCGGCCGTCAAAATGCACAATCCTAAACGTGCCATGCCCTTTAGACGCTCCTTCCTCATTATGTTCCCGACAAGCCTTGGCGCAAGAAGCCTTTCTCGCACTGTCGGGACATAGTATAGTATATCTGCGCCACCTGCGCAAGTGCAAACTCATGCTCCCCACTCCTAACTCCTAACTCCCAACTCCCAACGCCTAACTCCCCTCATACCCCCGGGGGGTATCAACCCCTA
>CAMZET010000162.1 GCA_947305825.1 uncultured Verrucomicrobiota bacterium | reverse complement strand
AACAAGACCAGAAAGGAAAAACAAACATGAAGAAAGCGACAATGATAGCCGCAATGCTCGCGGCGGCGACGCTAGGTGCGTCGCAATACTACTCGAACATCACTAACCAGTGGTATTCAGGCAACCAGACGAACGTGTACAACGAGGGGATGGCGCGGCTGGCGACGAACCAGAACGACATAGCCGGTCTCCTGATGGTCGCGTCGTGGAAGCTCGACTTCTGCGAGGCGGCAGCGGCGTCGAACGCGATGGTCCGCCTCGCGGAGGTGGCTAGGACCGTGCAGACCACGCACTTCACGAACCTCGTGTGGCTTCTCGAACTCGACAACAGGAGCATCTTCCGGCACATGGGCGAGGAGACGCCGCAGACACGGGCGGACGACCTCATCAAGGCTGCGCGTCCGGGGCTTCTGCCGCATTACTGGCAGTTCCTCGACGCGCTGGACTGCGACGGCTACTTCGGCGAGCCGAGGGAGTCCACCGGCGGTTACTACTGAGAAGATCGGAGGCGAATATGTGTTGCAGCATCGGGCGGAAAGTCCGCACCGACATGGCGGACTTTCCTCGAGCGAAGGTTCGGTTCGCGGTATTCGGGGAGCGTCGGCTCGAACTGTGGGAATTGACCCTCGGCTGCGAAGGCGTCATCGTGTGCCGCGCGGTGTTCGAGCGCGTCGTGATAAGGAGGACGCAATGAGCGGAGAGGAGGATTGCAGGGAAAAGCCGGAGGGGACGACCCTCGACAGCCTGCACCAGACGGTCAAGGGCGGGTTCGCGGGCATGAACAGGAGGCTCGCACGGATCATGAGGAGCATGAAGACCGTCGAGTCGGGGCTTGCGGACGTCGGCGAGTTCCAGCGTCGGCTAGGCAGGGTGAAGTCGCATTCGAGGCAGCGGCTTATACTGGACGTACTCGACCGGCTGAACGCGCATCCGACAAACACGGTTAACCAGGCGGCGCACACCGTGTTCAGAAGCGTTCCGGGCGGCTATCCGACAGCTGTCGCGCTGATGGCCGCATGCCACCGGGTCGGCGTGGATGTGCAGGTAGGCAGGCCGGTCAAGTAGAAGCGTACTTTTAGCGAGGCCGCGAAAGCCCCGTCTGCGAAAGCGGACGGGGTTTTTTAATGCCCGCGAGCGATGCGGGACATTTCGCGCGGCGCGAAGATTTCGCGTTTGCGCGAAATCTTTTTTTAGCCGCTTCGCCCTGTGGAATAAGGCTTTCGCCGACCATCCCCCCGTAATCCGTGCATCGTGTTTTCGTCTTGCGCGAAGACGGGTCGAAAATATTTCCCGCGAAGACGGCCCTGGGCTGAACGGTGCATTTCGCACACGGGCTTAAGGGCGTTCGCGGAGAAACAAATGGATGGAAAGAGGGATAGGATTCGCATCTCCGCCAAGGCGCTGGAAGAGGCGATCACCAGGGACAATGCCTTGCGCGAGGAGCGGATTCAGCGGGCGAGGATCAAGGCGAGGGAGCGGGAGAACAGGCTCATGCGCGAGTTGGAGCCGGGACCTCGGTTGCGTTGCCGGCAGAGGTGGAACGAGACGGCGTCGTTCCGTCATTGCTGCGACAGGTTCTACGCGCAGGTCGACTACGACATCCGCATGTGGGACCGCGAACAGGCGCTGAAGCTCGGCGTGAGGCAGGTCGTGGAGGAGGTCGAGCGCGAGCGCCGCCGCCGCAGGCAGATGCGCGCGCTCATCCGCGACGACCTGGTTCGGAGGGGGTTGGTATGAGCAAGACGTTCAGATACGACCCCGAGTCGGAAGACCGCTTCGAGACGAGGCTGGAGCGGCGCACGGCGAGGCGCGTGCGGCGTGCCGAGTGCGGAGACGCGGAGCTGGAGATTCAGGACGTTAAGCCGAAGCGCGAACCCGACGAGATAACTCTCGAGTGGGCGCTCAAGCGAATGTCGCGGCGCATGAATTCCGCCGTCGAATCGCTCGTTTCGTCCGGCCTGATAGATGCCGGGGAGCGCGAGGACTACCTCTCGATACTGAAGTGCCACCTTGCCAAGGTCGTGCCGCAGTATTCGGCGGAAAGGACCGGCAAGGACGGCCGCACTTCGTCGGCTGTACACTTCCTGTGGCGATCCATCGACACGTGCATGACCACGGCGCGGAGATATCTCATGCGCAAGTGCCGCAGGCGGGACTTGCTCGTGAGATTCGCCAGCGACGATGGCGAAGAGGCGCAGCCCGGAGTGGAACTGGTGCCGTCCGACATCTGCGACGGCAGGTGCAGGAGCGTCAGGGACGTCGATCTTCGGATGGATCTCGAGACGCTCTACGCCATGCTGCGTCCCGACGAGCGCCTTTGCCTCGCCATGAGGCTGGAGGGCTACACGGACATGGAGATAGCCGAGCGCCTTGCGGACGGGAGCGACCGCTTCCACGTCCAGAAGGTGCTTATGAAGCACGTACAGGAGAAGGCTCGCGAATGCGGGTTCTTCCCGGCGAGCGAGTCGAGGGGGCGGAAATGAGAATTATGTTTTTCACATTTCGCCGCCCAATGGCGTATAGGGTAACAATGTGAGGACGTGTAGCGCAGGGATGAGACAGGTTTTCACAGAAAGGAAACGACGATGAACAGACTTCCATTTTTTGCGGACATACCCGCAGGCGAATACCACCAGGCGGCAAGGGACGGCAAGTTCCTCTCCAGCCACCTTCTCGGCGACTTCAGGAAAAGCCCGAGGCTTTACCACAAGAAGCTGAACGGCGAAATCGAGCCGACGGAATCCGCCGCCCTTGCGACCGGGCGGGCCGTGCACACGCTCATCTTGGAGGGGCGGTCGAAGTTCGACGAGGAATTCCTCGTCACCGACGGACCCGTGAATCCGAAGACAGGCGAGCCTTTCGGGAAGACCACAAAGGCTTACCGCGAGTGGGCGGCCTCGCAGACAAAGGATGTCGTTGGCGGCGCCGACTTCGCCTTCATGCTGAAGCTGCGCGAAAGCGTCTGGGCTCACCCGGTCGCGCGCGAGCTTCTCGACGAGGGCATATCGGAGCAGACCGTCCGTTCCAACTACTGCGGCGAACCATGCCAGATACGCATGGACTGGTTCCGCTCCGCCTTCTCCGGGCGACCCGCAATCTGCGACCTGAAGACGGCGCAAGACCTGACCTACTTCGAGAGCGACGCACGCCGCTTCGGTTATCCGCAGCAGATGTCGTTCTACCGCGAGGTTCTCCGCGCGGCGAGCAATGGCGAGGTCGAGGCCGACTGCTACTTGATCGGGGTCGAGAAGAGCGAGCCGATGCGCTGCGGAGTGTGGAAGCTCACCGACGGACTCCTGCAGGCTTGCGCCTGCGAGAACGAACGCGCCATCGCCGAACTGCGCGAGTGCCGCAGGGCGAACGCGTGGCCGACGCGGACTGAAGACATGCGCGTATTCGACCTTTAGGCAAAGGAGCGCCGTCATGAGACTTGAAACCGAAAACGCGATCAGGAGCATCGCAACCACCGATCCAGAGCTGACAAAGGAAACTCTCGAACACGCCATCGACATACTGCGCGGGAAGGCGCAGACGGAGGAAGACATAATCCACTCCGTCAAGTACAGCGATGCGATAGAGATACTGCAAGTCAGCAGGCGGACGCTGTCGTACTACCTCGACCACGGCTATCTCGACCGGGTGTACGGATGCGGATGCCGCGCCATCGGCGTGTCGCGGGAGAGCCTTCTCAGGTTCGTGAACCGACGGGTCGTGCGCAGGAGCGTTCCGCAGAACAAGAATCTTGGCAAAGGCACTCCGGGCAGGAAGCCCAGAAAGACCTTTGTCGTCAAACAAGGAAGAAAGGCAAGTACATGAGCAACCTGCTCGATTCGATAACCACGGGACGGCAGCCGCAGCCGCCCCGCATCATGATCTACGGCTCCGAGGGAGTCGGCAAGTCGACCTTTGCGGCATCCGCCCCCAAGCCCGTCTTTGTGCAAACGGAAGACGGA
>CAMZET010000161.1 GCA_947305825.1 uncultured Verrucomicrobiota bacterium | reverse complement strand
TCGGTGTTGTTGCCTGCCGGAGTGGCGACGTAAGCCGATTCATCGACGAGGATGTCGCCACCATGCGTGAAGGATGTCTCTGCAACAGGATTGCAGATGAAGCCACCGTCGCCGGCAATGTCCTTGAAGCCCGGCATTCCGTCCTTGAGGCACGGCGCGAAATCGTGGACGAGTGCGCCACTCTCGTAGATCTTCACTCCGAAGATGCGGGCCTTGCACTGCTTCTCGAATGCGCCGGAGGCGTTTTGGCGCGCGAAAAGGGCAATTGGCTCAATTGCCTCGTTGGTGAAGCTCTCAGGCGTAAAGTCCTCGTTGGGCACTTCATTCGTAACACTTCCGGTAATGTAGAGGTGCGGCGGATTCGGATAGTCAATCACAATCGTGTGGCGATCTGTGTCGAGCGTGATGAAATCGCCGTTGCCGTCCTTCGGCCATACACTGTCGTACTTCTCGCCATTGCCGAGATGTATCACCCACAAGGTGTTTTCGCCGCCGCCAATGTAGAAAGAACCGGACATCTTCAAAGCCGTGTGGCTGCGATCCGCGCCGAAGAGCCGGGCGCCGGACGCCTGCTCTGTGGTCGTCAGTGCGAAATCCACCGCGACGCGCGATGCGGGCTTCAGCTTGTAGCCTGTCAGAATGCCGCTCGTTCCGTCGGATTCGATATATGCGTCTTCCGCAAACGCATGACAGGTCGCGAACGCAATCGCAATCGTCAGTACAACCGTAAACAATGACTTCGCCTTTCGTATAGCCAACATGGTTTTTCATCCTTTTGATGGTTCCCACTTCGGGTTTTCGATAGCAGTATACCATTTATCCCTTCAGTAGGCAAGGGGGGAAATGTGCAAAATGTACAATGGAGCGTCAGCCCGCCGGAAAGGTATCGCCGGGTATATATTGTTGTATGAAACCGAAAAGTTCAGTGGGCTTCCCTGCCATGTGGTCGAGTATCGCTTCAGCCGCCTTCTCGCCGGTCGCGACAGGGTCGAACTCGAAGCGTGCGAGCGAGCGTGGGTACACCGGGACGAAGCCCTTGTTCGCGAGTGTGACGGCGAACACGTCGTCCGGCGCGCGGACGCCAAGCTCCTGAAGCGCCATGAGGCCGCCGATCGCAAGGAAGTCGTCGAGCCACAGGACGAGGTCAGGCCAGGTTTCGCGGGGAGCGGAGAAGCGCTTGAGCGCGGCGTTCATGCCAAGGCGCTGGATGCGTTCGAGATATCCGTAGGAGTATCCGCCGCACTGCGCCTTGCTGAAGAAACTTTCCTCGACCTCCAGTCCAGCGTCTTTGAGTGTGCTGCCGATTCCGTCATACGCCGCTCTGAAGTCGCAGCCGACCAGCAGCACGCGGCGTACGCTCTTCGCCGCGCACTGCCCAAGGAACTCCGCCATGTCGCCGAGGTATCCAGCCGAACCATGCGGCAGAAAGTCCTCCGAATAGAGGATCGTCGACCACGGCGTTCCGGAACGGTCGAGGCGGTCGAACACCTGCTTCGGACAGTAGAGAGGCACGGCGAAGGTCTGCTTCTGCTTGAGCATCAGGTCAAGCCCGGTGAAGTTCCACCGGCCGTTCGCCTCGCGGTCGAGCGTGAACACGGAAAAAAGGTATCCCGCGCGGACGAGCCTGCGCCGCATCTCCCCGAGGAGCATCATTGCGAAGTAGGCGCCTTCGCAGGCGACAGGCACTATCGCCAGAACCTGTCCGCGCCAATACGCCTCGCGCCGTCCCAGGACCACGCATCCCAGCCTCTGGCGCGGACTCACAAGATTCTCCGACGCAAGCTTCGCGACCGCCTCGCGAGGGATGCGCATACTCACGCCGAGCGCGCTCGCCATGTCTGACAGCTTTGGCAGCATTTCGCCTTTTTTGTAGTATCCCGAAAGTATAGCGCCGCGAAGTCCGTCAGCTAGCTGGTCGGAAAGATTCACAGCCAGATTCTTATTGACCGAGAACGGCAGGCTTTTTGCGCATGCCGCCTGGCCGCGCTTTGCGCACGCGGCCTCATCGCCCATTCCCGAACTCGCACCAGTTGTAAGCATGTTCACAGGCGAAGCACCTCATTTAAGTTCCATGGTTGATGTTCCGTTGTCAATTGTGCGATTGCAGTTTGGCGAGTATTATACCAAATCCGTCCGGTGTATGCCTGCAATCGCCTCCCTTGAAACGCCCAGCGCCGAATCGCGAACGGACGGTTGATGCGCAAAAGCAAGAAAGGCGCCGTATGTCAAACTGCGGCGCCTTGCCGCCTGCCACTTGGGCAGTTGGCCAGAAAGATCTAACCCTTTTTGTCCCAGACGGGGAAGCGCAATTTCACTCGATCGGCGCGGCATTCATGCGGAACTGGCGGATGAGCGCGGTGCGCACCGCCGGGATGCGCGCGCGGAACGACGCCCACGACTTGTTGGCGCGGTCCGTCCACAGGCACTCCGCGAGCGCGCTCATGCGCGGCCACATCTTCCACTCGTACTCGCTGCCGGACCAGGTGTATTCGCTCCAGTTGTTGCCCTGGCCGCCGAGGACATGGCTGTGCTGCCCTTCGGGGATGCCCGCCGCCGGATCGAAGCCGTAGCACCGCTCCAGCGTGGCGTTGAAGCCGTAGTTGATGTATTCGTACGGATCGTCCTTCAGCCCCTGCGGGTTGTCGATGTAGCACGGGTCGATCGGGCACATGACGACGTCGTGGCCGCGCGCCGCCGCCTGGATGCCGCCCTGCGGGCCGCGCCACGACATGATGACCGTCCCGGTGCCGGGATTGCCGTCCAGCACCTCGTCCCAGCCGATCGTGCGCCGCCCCTTCTTCGCCAGATACTCGGTGAAGTGGCGCGTCATCCAGCCCTGAAGGCCCTCTTCGCCGTCGAGCCCGAGCGCCTTGATGCGCGCCTGGCACTTCGGGCATTGCTTCCACATCTTCTTCGGGGCCTCGTCGCCGCCGATATGGACGATGGACGACGGGAACAGCGCGCAGACCTCGTCCAGCACGTCTTCGAGGAAGCGGATCGTCCGGTCGCTGCCGCCGCAGAAGATGTGCTCGCTCACGCCCCAGCGCCACCACGGCTCGAACGTTTCGCCCGTGCAGCCGAGCTCGGGATACGCCGCGAGCGCCGCAAGCGCGTGGCCCGGCAGTTCGATCTCGGGCACGATCGTGATGTGCCGTTCGGCCGCGTACGCCACGATCTCGCGCACGTCGTCCTGCGTGTAGAAGTAGGGCCCGTAGGGGATGTGGTTGTTCACCCAGCCGCGCTCGCTCGGCTCGCCCGGGCGGACGAGGACCTTCGGCTTCGGGCTGCCGGGGCGCACCGCGCCCTTGACCGTCAGCTCGGGGTACTTCTTGATCTCGATGCGCCAGCCCTGGTCCTCGGTGAGGTGCCAGTGCAGGACGTTCAGCTTGTGGTAGGCCATCGCGTCAAGCGTCTTCTTCAGCGTCTCCTTGCCGAAGAAGTGGCGGCAGTCGTCGAAGTGCAGCCCGCGCCACTTGAAGCGCGGCGCGTCCTCGATCGTCACGAACGGCACCGACACGCCCTTGCCGTCCGGCGTCGTCAGCTGCCGGAGCGTCTGCCGGGCGTAGAACCGGCCCGCGTCGTCGGCGGCCGCGATGCGGATGCCCGCGTCGGAGACCGTCAGGCGATACCCTTCCGCCGGGATCGACGCGTCGTCCGCCTCCGTCACTGCCGCCGCCACCGCGCCGGGGTTCGCGAACGCGAGCGCGCCGTCGCCCTCGACCACCTTGTTCGGCAGCGGAATCACGTTGACCGCCGCCATCGCCCCCATCGCCGTCGCCGCCACGGCGCCGGTCATCATTTTCCTGATCATGTCTTCCCCCTTGTCTGCGCTCCTGCGGGAGCGTTGTTGATGAAGGCGCTATTTTACCATTTTCCCGCCCCGGCGCGCAAGTGCCGCGCGCGCCGCGCACGCACCCGCGATTCGTTAGAATAGTGTGCACCCGGTCGAAGAAGATGACCTTTTCCGACC
>CAMZET010000160.1 GCA_947305825.1 uncultured Verrucomicrobiota bacterium | reverse complement strand
TCTGCCCTTCGGCGTGAGTTTGTAGGCCTGACGCGGGGAGTGGAGACTCGCCACATCCACCGGTTCTATGAGGCCGACATCCTTCAGCGGCGTGATGTACCGAGCCGTAAAATAGTTAGAGCTGGCGATCCCAAGCGTCTCCCTGACCTCTGCCGGGCGCTTGGGGCCATCGGAAAGAATCACGAGTATGTCATGTGCAACCCTGCGACTGCCACGATCCAGGAGTCGTGGCACCCTATTGGGCAAGGCGTCGTCCGCCGCCTCCCAACGCCGCATCCTGATGGACTCAAGCCGATCGGCAGAGACAGACAGCCTGTTTCCGCCGTGGCTGCCAGAAGCCGCCATTGCCTCCGGATCGTCCTCCAGTTCCTTGAGCGCCAAGCCGATAGAAATCACATGAAGTTCCTTCGCGCGATGCCAGTCGACGGGCGCAAAGGTGTAGATGAACCTGTAGCCCTCCTGGCACCGCACGTCTCCGGCACAGGCCGCGGCAAAACCGCACCACCTGTACTGGTCCGGCCACTTTGCCAGTCCCGCCTTGACGGGGTTCCTGTCAATGTACCCCGCCACCTTCATCAGCTCCGCTTTCTCGTCGGGCATCACCATCCGGGCGCGGAATCGTGATTCCCACATGGTGCCTGCGTGCCGACGTCGGGCGTTGAACGACTGGCTGCTCGACTGCTTGAGCGTCTTCATGAACTCGCTCGCGTTCCACATCCGCCTCGTGAACCGCGCCAGAAAGGCCCTGCGCCGTTCGGTGTCGCCACTGCGGGCAAGTGCCGCCCACGTCCTTTCGAAATCCGCAAGCCTCTCCCCGAAGTAGAGCGTCCTCACCCTCGCCAGCACCTCTTCCTCGGCCAGCTCCCGCGGCGGCGGGACATATGCGAGGATGTGGAAGTGGTTGCACATGACGCAGTACGCCAGCACCTCGACGCACGAGAAATACGCAACGCGCCACATCCGTGCGACAAAACCGGTACGTTCCTCCTCGCCGAAGTAGAATGCGCGGTTCGCGATCCGGCTGATCAGGTGATAGCACCTGTCGGGTACGAAGTTTCTAGGCTGCCTCATGCCGAACAGTATACCACAAACTCACCTACTCCACCACTTCTACTCCACCAATGGGGTCAGACCCTCCCGACACTCGACGATCCGGCCGTAAACCGCGCCGTACGCCTGCTCCTCGTTCTCGATCGCGGGCGCAACAGCCTGCGCCAGCGCCGACGCGACGGCCGCCACGACGGCAAAACCAAAGACAATCTTTCGCATGGATATTTCTCCTTCTTCGTTCCAAATACCTGCCCGATGCCATCAGCAAAGACAGTGGCATTTTACCAAATCTCCCCGCAGGCACGCAAGCCCTCATCCAGTTGCTGGCCATCAGGGTGTCGTCATCTTCACCAGCTGGTCGACGGGGGTGACGTAGAGGTCCATGTGCCCGTCGGCATTGTTCGCCGTGCAGACCACGTATCGTCCGTTCATGACGAAGTGCGGATGCGGGTCGGGATGGAGGCGGCTCTGCTTCTCGCGCGGCATGAGCGCCGGACGCGTGGAGTAGATCCAGACGCCCCTTTCCGTCTCGCGGTTCCAGAACGCCACGCGCCACTTGCAGCCGCGCCACCATCTCTCGGGCGCCTCGTCGCACACGACATAGCGGTTGTCCGGAGAAACGTTGTTGTGGCGCGCGCCCGCGATGCCGCACCACCGTTCCTGGCGACCGGTCGCGAGGTCGTGGTGGTAGACGTAGTCGCCGGGGCGTCCGCACCAGCTGAAACCCTTGCCGTCGTCGTCCCACACCTCGTGCGACGCGCAGTTCCGGTCGCGCGCAGGCACGAGTGTGCGCTTGCCGCCCGGCTCGACGAGCCACATGCGCGGATACCATCCCGTCTTCTTCCTGTACGCCTGCCCGGGCTTCAGCCACGCCTCCTCCCACGCGCAGAGCGCCAGGTCGTCGCGCACGGGATTGAGCTGGCCGTGGTTGCAGAAGAAGTCGGTCGTGCCCCAGCTCTCGAACACCCCGTTCGCCAGCGTCAGGAGTCCCTGCACGTAGTTCGTCGCGCCGTTTGGCGCGATGACGCTCGCGTCCAGGAACGCCTTGCTCCGGTCGCGCGTGAGCGTGAGGTGGGTGGCCAGATACCTGACGCGCCCCATCTCCGTCAGCGCGCCGGGGATGTCGCAGAGCTTGATCTCGCGTCCGGGATCGTCGAGATTCTGGCGATAGAAGCCGGGATTCTGCTTGATCCTGCCGTAGACGATGTAGTCCTTCTTGCAGTCCACGAAAGGAATCATGCCCGGATCGCCGAGCTCGTGCACCTCGTCCTTCAGGAGGTCGGCCACCATCAGCTTGCGCGGGCCGCGCCCCTTGCGTTCGTTGCCTTTCGTGTAGTTGAACACGAGGAACCGCCCGTCCTCCGTCATCGACTTCGTGACGAAGTAGAGCGACTGCCGGTTGTCGTCCGGCGCGCCGTAGACGAGCGAATAGGAGACGACCCCCGATTCGGGGTCGGTCCGGCGCTCGAAGAGCTTCGAGGTCTCGGGCGTGTGGACGCCCGTCAAGGCCGCAGCCAGCATCAGATTGGCAATCATCGTTCGCGAATCTCCCGGAACCCTCAAACTACCTGAAAATGATCTTCAACCCTCTTGGCATCACACGAAGGAACTGCGCGCTCGTCAACATGTCGTGCGTCAGGCAAATCTCGTCAACCGTCCCGGACAGAACCGCGTTGCCGCACCCGCCGCCGGCCACGAAGTGCAACCCGTCGGACGACAGCGGTTGCGCGATATTCGCCGAAGTCAAAGACAGCGACTCGGCATAGTCAACATAAACCGCGAGCGCGCGGTTGGGCATGTCGGCCACGAGAGCGACATGATGCGCCGAGCCCGCAAAGCCGTCCCCAACCTTCGAGGATACCGCCGTGCCATCCTGAAGCGTGTAGTTGAGGTAGAGCGCGCCCGCAGAATCGACGGACAGGTTCCAAGCCGAGCCGCCTGCAACGTTTTCAGCGCCGAACACCGTCGCCGAACCGCTTGCCGGAGCAGCGGCGTCCACCAGGGCCTCTGCCGTAAAGATCAGGCCCGGCGCGCACAACGGCCCCTTCGGAACGGCGGAAAGACACGTCCCGTCCACTCGGGCGGCCGAGAGGTTCTTTCCCGCGTCGACGCCGTCGACGGTGCGCCCGCCGAAAAATGCCGGATCGACGTATGTCAGCGAGCCGCTGCCGACCGGCATGCCGGTAAAGCCGTGCGTGTCCTTGAAGAGATACTGGGCGACATCCAACAGAGACGCCGTGCCGACGGCGCTTGAAACGGCTGTGCCGACAGTGCCGTCGAGACGCCAGCTCCAGTCAGCGGACGGCAGAACGCCGTTCGCCTCGTTGCTGGCGTACAGAAACTCCGTGGGATCAAGCGCCCTTGCCGTGGCACGAATGCACGAATAGTGCGCCCACTGGTTTCCTTCACCCAAACGGGCGAGCTGCCCGGAGGCGATTGTCGCTCCCTTCACGAGCGCAACCGCATCGCCCGCAAGCGTGTAGTCGCAGAAGAGCCGAATGTCGTTCCCGTCGTAGACGAGCGCCACATGATGCCACTTGCCGTCAGTTCCTGTCGACCAGTCCATGTCAGGGTAGGAGGCGGTGCTGTAACTGTACACCGTGCTCCCGTTGGTTTTCACGCCGAACGCGGCTCTCAGGTTGGCAGCGTTTCTTTGAAAAATCACGCGGTTTTCCTCCACCGGTCCCTGGTCGAAGAATCCAAATGTGCCCGGTGTTGAAAGGAACCTCACGAAGAACTCCAGCGTATACTCGTCCTGATTGTAGAAATCCGCTGCAAGCCCCGCGATGGACATCCAGTCGGCGAGGGTCGTGCCGCCCGCCTTGTTTTTGCCAAGCTCGCAGAGCGAGGTCTGCAATTCGCACAGGGGTGCCGTGGCATCGACGCCGGCGTAGACGTATCGGGCAGGAACGTCGTTCGTCGAGT
>CAMZET010000159.1 GCA_947305825.1 uncultured Verrucomicrobiota bacterium | reverse complement strand
CCTGCAGCGCCGCCGCCGCAACCCGCGACGCCGAAGCCGCAACCAGAAACGCCATATGCCGACGGCGAGCAGCAGTCCCGCCCGTTCCCGAACCGCCCCAACGCCTTGCGCATTGTCCGCAAGGCCCCGGTTATCGTAAAGTCCGTGCAGAAAAAACTCGAGCCTATCGATACCGCCAAAGCGGTCGCGTTCGCCATGTCAATCGCCAAGGAAATGAAGCGCAGCGCCAAGGAACTCGACGAGAAGCCGGTGGTAAATCCCATACAACTGCCCGAGCGCCCGACTAGCCGCACCGACGACGGCTCCGGCGGCGTCCGCTTCCCGGATGCGGACTTGGCCGAATTCCGTGCAAGCCTGCTCGCGGCGCGCGACGCCGCCCTCAACGGCGTCGATGCCATGAAAGCGACCGGCTTCAACGAGTCCGAAGACCACGAGGCGGACGGCGGCGACGGTACCAACCAGACGCTCCGCCTTCAGGCCCTGGGCCAGATGGGCTCCATACACCGTACCATCCAGCAAATCGAGGAGGCTCTGCACCGCATAGATGACGGCACGTACGGCGTCTGCACGGTTTGCGGCCAGCTGATACGCAAGCCGAGGCTGGTCAACCAGCCGTTCGTGCTAACGTGCATGGAGTGCCAGAACGAACTCGAGCGCGAGGCGAAGTCGTAGTGGGCTGGAAGCGGAGCGCAGCATCCGTGAGAGAGAGGTTCAAGGTATTCGCGGTGGTGTTCGCGGCGGTCGCCAACTTGACGTTGGCGGACGCCGTGGCCAAGGAGGCGGCGGCGTTCTGGCTGAAGGGGCGCGCGGTTGTCGATTTGGTGCCGGGATTTCTGTCGTTGGCCTACGTGGAGAACCGCGGGTGCGCCTGGGGAATGCTGCAAGGCCAGTCGTGGCCGCTGGGCGTATTCGGCGCCGTGGCGCTGGCGGCGGTGGCGTGGAAGCGTCGCGCCGTATTCTCTCCGCCGGGTGCTCTCTCTCTTTTCGCAGAAGTGCTGCTTTACGCCGGTATTCTCGGCAACATGATTGACCGTTTCGCCAGAGGATTCGTCATCGACATGATTGACGTGCACATCGGTGCGCACCATTTCCCGTGCTTCAATCTGGCGGACGCTTTCATTTCCGTCGCGGCGGCAGTAATCATTCTCCGTTCGTTGAGCGAAGGGCGGGGTCGAGCCGGTCGCGGAGATAGTCGGCCAGATGGTTGAACGCCAGCACCAGCACGAGAATCGCAAGCGTCGTAAAAGTCAGTTCCCACCACACGCCCTGCCACAGCCGCAGACGGGCGTTGTTTATCATCACGCCCCAGCTCGGCTCGCCCTGGACGCCTATGCCCAGGAACGATATGAAGACTTCCGTGGACACGGCGGCCGGGAAGCGCAGCGAAAACTGTATCAGGACTATGTGCGCGACATTGGGGAGGATGTGTCGCAGCATGATTCTCGCGTGGGAGTAGCCTAGCGTCTTGGCGGCCTGAACGTAGGCGCGGCTCGAATGCTTCATTACCTCGGCGCGGATTGTGCGGCAGACCCCGACCCACGTCGTCAGCCCGATGCCGAGATATATGCCCAGTAGCCCTTGTCCGACGACCAGCGAAATCGCCAGTATGAAGAGGAGCCCTGGCATCGACGCGACGGTGGCCGTGAGCCAAATCACGGCGGAGTCCACCTTTCCGCCGAAATACCCGCCCAGAAGCCCCAGCGCGACGCCGAGTGGAATTGCGATGAGCGAGGTCATTATGCCGACGTGGAAGGCAATCCTGGTGCCTTGCACGAGACGGAGCGCGACGGAGCGTCCGAGGTTGTCGGTCCCCAGCCAATGTTCGGCGCTTGGAGCTTTGTAGCGCTCCTCGACGTGGACTTCGTTGTAGCGAGGAGTGACGTCGCGCCACTTGGCGTGCCTGTACTGCGCTTCGCCGAAAAGCGCGGCGGCGAAATACACGCCGAGCACGGCCAGGCAGATGCGGACGGAAAGCTTCATCTGCTCAATCCGCACAATCAGTGCGCGCGCCACTCTGCCGGGAGTGCGGCGATTACCGCTTCGACCACTTCTTCGAGCGTCATGTCGCTGGAGTCTATTTCCAAGGCGCCGTCGGCCTTGCGCAGCGGGGCGTTGGCGCGGGTCGAGTCGATTTTGTCGCGAGCGAGCAGGCTGGCCTTTACCGCTTCTTCGTTCGCGTCGGAAATGCCTTTGGCGACGTTCTCTTTCTGGCGGCGCAGGGCGCGCGCTTCGGCGGACGCCGTGAGATAGAACCTAGCCGGCGAGTCGGGAAACACGGCGGTGGTGATGTCCCGCCCCTCCACCACGAGGTCGCCAAGCGCGGTCATGCCGCGCAGGAGCGACGTCACGCGCTCGCGGACTTCCTTGACCGTCGCCACGTGCGAGGAACTTGCGCTGACTTCCGGCGTGCGTATCCTGTCGCCTGGGGCATCGCCGCCTACGTAGTACGCCACGCGCCCGCCTTCCGGCCGACATTCTATTTCAATTGCGCCAGACGCGGCGGCCACCGCCGCCGCGTCGAGCGTGTCCACGCCGCGCTCCACGCACTGCCATGCGATGATGCGGTACAGCGCTCCGGAGTCGACGTGCAAAAAGCCGAGCCTCTCGCCCACCAGGCGAGAGACGCTCGACTTCCCGGCCCCGCTGGGACCGTCTATCGCTATTACTTTCGACATCTGCCGAAGCCGGAAGTTTCAGCGGTTCAGGCCTGCTTGGCCGTAAGCGCGGCAACGCCGGGGAGAACCTTGCCCTCGAGGAACTCGAGCGACGCTCCGCCGCCGGTCGAAATGTGCGACATCTCGGCCGCCTTGCCGGACTTCTTCACCGCGCTCACCGAGTCGCCGCCGCCGATAATCGAAGTGCCGCCGTTCGCCTTCACCGTCGCCACCGCGTCGCACACGCCGTACGTGCCCTTGGAAAGCGGCGCATATTCGAAACAGCCCATAGGCCCGTTCCAGACCACCGTCTTCGCGCCCTTGATGGCTTCCGAGAACGCCGCCACGGACTTCGGGCCGATGTCCAGCCCCATCCAGCCGTCGGGTATGTCGCCCTCGGCTTCCTTTATCTGGATGTCGCTGGCGTCCTTCGTCTCCGGGAACTTGTCTGCTATCACGTTGTCGATAGGCAGGAGCAGCTTGACGCCCTTGGCGGCCGCAGCCTCCAGCATCTCCTTGCAGTAGGTGACCTGATCGTCTTCGCACAGCGACGCGCCGACTTTGTAGCCTTGCGCCTTCTTGAACGTGTAGGCCATGCCGCCGGCCACGATGAGCGTGTCCGCCTTGTTGAGCAGGTTCTTGACGACCGCAAGCTTGTCGGACACCTTCGCGCCGCCGAGAATGGCCACGAACGGGTGCACGGGGTTTTCGACGGCGTCGCCGAGGAACTTGAGCTCCTTCTCCATCAGGAAGCCGGAGACGGCGGGCTGGATGTAGTCGGCGATGACGGCGGTCGAGGCGTGGGCGCGGTGCGCCGTGCCGAAGGCGTCGTTGCAGTAGATGTCGCCGTAGGACGCGAGCTTCTTGGCCATCTCCTTGCGAGCCTCCTTGAGCTCCGCCTTCTTGGCCGCGAACTCTTCGTCGCTCAGATGGATGCCTTTCTTCTCGTCGTCCTTCTTCACCTTGCCGTCTTCGGCCTTGTAGAAGCGGGTGTTCTCGAGGAGCACGACTTCGCCGGGCTTGAGGGAAGAGACGATGTCATCCGCCGCCATGCAGTCGGGAGCGAACTTCACTTCCTGGCCGAGCTTGCGCGAAAGTTCTTCGGCCACGGGCTTGAGGGTGAACGCCGCGTTCGCCGGGTCTACAGGCTTGCCGAGCTTGACGCCTTTCGGACGCCCGAGGTGCGACATGAGCACGAGCGAACCGCCTTGCTCGAGCACGTACTTTATCGACGGCAGTGCCGCCACGATACGCGTGTCGTCCGTTATCTTGCCGGAGCCGTCCTTGGCCATCGGCACGTTGAAATCAACACGCATGACGA